>JAMIQD010000001.1:0-2304 GCA_035914755.1 Pseudobdellovibrionaceae bacterium
TTTCTCGCAATTCTGGCTCTGATGCTGCTTATGCAGAACCACGTCGAGTTTGCCTCAACCGGCGGCATCTAACTGGCTTGTCAGACAGGCCCACACCCGACCGCCTCTCTATCCTGCGGCGGTCGAGTATAAGGCGCATCGTGCGCCGACGCCGAGAGCCCGACGTAAGCAATACATATTAATCTAAATCTTAAACTCATGTGTGACAGAGGACTAGTAGTCTGTCAAAGTTGAACCACAAGAAAAAACTTGTACTTTTTTCCCATTTGAGGGATCATCTTCTTTGAACCCTGTTCTTAATGCAGGGCAACATAAGGAGGGCATTGTGGGCCGAAATAAGCAATTTGTGGTTAAGCTTTCTGATACACAGCAAAATTTTCTGAAGAATGCTCTTCGCGGAGGAAGAGGCTCGGCACTTGAATTTAGAAGAATGCGTATTCTTCTAATGACTGATGCCAACGGTCTTAGTTACTCAGACAAGGAGATTGCTTCAGCCCTTAGTTGCTCCCCCAGTAGCATTTTAAATGTCCAGCAACGATTTTTGGAACGAGGTTTTGAAGAATCCATATCCCGGAAGAAGCAAGATCGTCCTTCTCGCTGCAAGATTCTAGACGGAAAAGGGGAAGCCAAGATCATTGCCTTGGCCTGTTCAGAAGCTCCCAAGGGGGTGTCTCGCTGGACTCTCCGTTTGTTGTCCGAAAGAGCCGTTGAACTGGAAATCGCTGATAGTTTGTCTCATGAAACCGTGCGGTCCATTTTAAAAAAAGCGAACTTAAGCCTCACCTGAAAAAGCAGTGGTGCATTCCCCCGCGCGAGAATGCGGCATTTGTCGCCTGTATGGAGGATATTCTCGATCTCTATCACCTCCCATATGATCCTGCCCGACCAGTTATTACCATGGATGAGCAACCATATCAGAGGCTGGCGAACACTCGCGAATTACTTCCCATGCGTCCGGGGGCAGAGTTGCGTGAAGACTATGAATACGAACGCTGCGGAACGGCTTCAATTTTCATGTTCTCCCAGCCATTGGGACAGTGGAGGCGGGCAAGTGTCCGGGAGCGGCGTACTGCAGAGGACTGGGCGGAGGAAATGAGGTCACTTCTTGAGGAAGATTTTCCGCACGTTGAAAAAATAGTGCTCATCTGCGATAACCTCAATACACATTCCTTGAGTTCGCTTTACAAAGCCTTTCCGGCAGAAAAAGCCAGAGAACTGGCGAAACGACTTGAGATTCATTTTACTCCCAAACACGGAAGCTGGCTGAATGTAGCTGAATGCGAACTGAGTGCTCTTACTCGGCAGAGCCTGCAGCAGAGGATTCCAACCATTAAGAAACTGGATGAAATAGTAACGGCATGGACCGATTGTCGAAACAAAATCCAGAAAGCCGTTGTCTGGCAGTTCTCAACTGAGGATGCCAGGATTAAGCTGAAATCGCTTTATCCACAAATTCAATTTTGACAGACCACTAGTGGTCTGTCAAAGATGAATGGCAACAAAAAAAACAATCGCGAGGGCGTAGGCAGGTTTCCCAGTCGCGAAAGCTTTGAGACAGGCGGTTTTGACGCAAACACAGCAACTCCGACCTCAAAGCTTCGTCTGTCGATAGCTGTAGCGAATGGGATTCTGCCGAAAGCCCGCCTAAGAGACCGATCTAGGTTCAATCCTTAAACTCAACTTTGACAGAGGACTAGTCTTTAGGCTTCTTTGAGGGTTTAAGGCTTTCTATCAGTTCGAGATACATTTTCTCGACTTTTATGCGCGCCCACTGGTTTTTTCGTAAAAAGGTCAAGCTTGATTTTATGCTTGGATGACTGAAAAAACAGTTGAGCTCAACTTTCCGGTTCATTTCTTTCCAGCCGTAATTCTCAAGAAGAACGGTTAAAATCTTTTCCAGGGTTACCCCATGAAGCGGGTTATTAGGCTGCTTCGACTCATTCTCGGCTTTGATGGCATTATCCTTGGACATTTTAATTCCTTTTCACATTGAGCAGGCGATTATTATCAATAACAATGAACCAGGGATTTGTCCAATTGAATTCTTACATTTTTTGTAAAAATCCTGTATCAAGTGGCGCCCGGTCTAAGAAAAAATCCTGTAAAACAAATCCCACTCAGAAGTGAATTGTTACCATTTATTATTCTATAATTCGCTCATAATGATGGCTTAAAGAATAATACCGGCTGAAATTCTCTTCATTAAAGATTTTGCAAAGATTAATTTTTTTTACGGATGTGCCGATAAATATTGAAGAAAAAAGAAATGCCCGGAGGCAATCAGATGCAAACGAAAACTGTAAT
>JAMIQD010000002.1:0-6122 GCA_035914755.1 Pseudobdellovibrionaceae bacterium
ATAGTACTTGTCTTTTAAAGGGTTCCCAGAGGAGACCTCTCGACCTACATGCCAAAACTCTTTTAAATCCATCACCTTGGCATCTTTAGCATGCTCTTGTCCGAAAGGAGTGTAGCCCCGCTGACCACCACCCGCTCCGCATATGTAGGTTCTTTTTGTCGCCTCGGGCAGTTTAAAAAACTCCTCTAAAAGTCCATAGGCCCTCGAAAGTAGCGCCGAGTCCACGCCATGATCCTTAAGGATGATAAAGCCGTAGTCTTTGAGGCCCATATAGAGTTTGTCGATAAATTCGGATTTCTGTTGGTCGCTGCCTTTTATGTAGGACGCCAAGCTTAAAGTAGGCACCTTGCGCAACGTATTGGGAGAAGATAAAGGTTCTTGCTGCGAAACTAGGTTCTCTTGAAAACTCATAATATCCTCCGGCTGGGTTTAGTCTTATTGAAAACCCGCAGTTGGCGCAAGGTAAGAACATGCAATTAATTATGCATTAAAAGTATTTTAAAAACTCGAACTCGTTGAGCGCTCTCGAAGCGAAAATGAATATCCCCCTCCAAGAGTCGAAAGGCATGCTCGTTCCGGTAAGGAGACTCCTCTTGCTCATACCCGCGATAAAGAACCGGACGCGGATCTAATTTCAGAGTATCTACGACCATATTTCGAATTTTTTTATCAGGATGACGCCCCTGCCACTCCTCTATAACCGCTTCAGCTTCTGGCGAGAACTCAACCGTGATTGCAAGCTGTTCGGCCTGACCAAGCCATCCAATCCTGGCATCGGGCCTGGCCTCTACTTCCGGTAGATAGGGCTTAATATCCAATATCGGTGTCCCATCGACCAAATCTGCACCCGCAAAAATAAGGGAATCCCCTTCGATTCTCACCAATTCAACCAGAGACAAGCCAATCGGATTGGGGCGATGGGGACTTCGGGTCGCAAAAACCCCCATGCTTTGCCCTCCCAAGCGAGGGGGATGAACCTTTGCGTGATATCTCGCTGTTTTGTTTTGATGAAACAAAAATATGAGCCAAACATGACTAAAGCTCTCCAGCCCCTCCAGAGCCTGTTCGGGCTGCAAATCGGACCGGAGCCTCAGTTTTGACCAGGCCTGGGGAGAAAGCCCCGGCTGGCGCGGCGTGCCGAATTTGTCGCGATAGCACGATTCTAAGTAGCCAATAGGCTTTATATCAGAAATAGCTTCAAATACCATACGTGCACTCTTCACACAGACTAGATATTACAGACAAGCATATTTGTGGTGACATATCGGGACAATTTTAATAACTACTTGCTCAAATTTATAACACCATGAAGGAGGCTTTCATGATCCGATTTATTCTAACTGCGGCCCTAGCACTTGGTTTGACCTCTGCTGCTGTCGCAAATGAACTTGATAACGAAAATGGCGTAACTAATAAAGAGCTGACTGGAACTCTTGTTTTGAGAGTAGACACTCGCTCTAACGAAGCGGCTTATGTAAAAACTGACAGTGTTATGGCTTCAGAGTCTGACGCTATTGAGTTGGCGCGCGTTGCGACTTTCTCAAAAGTTCCTGCAGAAAATATTAAGTCTGAGCTCGACAAAGACGGTGGCGCTTCGAGCTGGTACTTCTACTATCCATACTACGGATACCCTTACTACTCTGGTTGCAACTGGTACGGCAATTATTACAACCCCTACTACAGCTACAACTACGGTTATTATAATTATTACTACTACGGCTCTTACTGGTCGTACTGGAGATAATTCTCTGTCATAACAAGCTGGTTCAAAAGAACCAGCTTTTTTTTTGCCTTTTTGGGTCCCGATAGGAGCATTATATGCAGAAATTTTTTACGGTGTTTTTGCTGTTATTTTCGTTCACAGCTCAGGCCGACATTTTTAAAAACATTCCCCAGTTACAAAAAGCTCTCGGATTTAAAAAGTTTTACGAATCGTCTAATTCTCGTCCCGTCAAAATCGCAATATTCGACAAGGGCTTTTCAGGTTACGAAAAAGAAATCGGCGCCTCCCTCCCTGAAAATACCTTTTATATCGCCGGCCCAGTGTCATCACCAGATGACTTAAAAACTGAACATGGACTGCGCATGGCGCAGATTGTGACCGCTCTTGTAACCAATAATATGAAAGAGCCAGAAACCATCCAGGAGCTCTATCTTTATAATGTCTTTGGCTACTCTAACTTCAAAGCTGCAATCGACGATGCGATTGCCCGCAAGATCGAAGTAATCTCCTACTCCGAAGTTTGGGAGTACGGTGGAAATAACGATGGCAAAGGTTTTATAAATGCTCAAGTCTCTCGTGCGACAGCTGCAGGAATCCTCTGGGTAAATGCTGCCGGAAATTTCGCTCTCACAACCTACAATGCTGAAATCACAACCCTCGCCGAGGACTGGGTCAAGTTGCCAGATCAAAACAATGCACTCGAGCTTCGCTGTGAAAAAAATGACTCTGGTAAATGCAATGTAAAAGTCGTTCTTTCGTGGAATGATTTTAAAAATGATATCGAACCAGGAACTGACAAAGACCTGGACTTGGCTCTTACCGATGATCTGTTGAGCGTCGTCCAAAGTAGCGCACTTAGGCAAAGTAATGATCCAAAAGAGACCCGCCCCGGTTACTCTAAGTATCCACGGGAGATTGTGACCGCAGAGCTTAAAACAGGAACTTATTTTATTCGCGTAAAGAACCGCAGCAAAAATTTCGGCTCCAAAGATTATTTGCGAATCACTGTCGATGGAGACTCTATTAAGGTTCCTTCTCATAGTCGTGGCGAGTCCGTTTTAAACCCTGGAGATAATGCCTCCGTGATTTCGGTTGGGGCCTCAGACTCGGATCGCAGTTCGTTCTCAAGCAAAACAAACAAGCCAGACATCGTAGCCCCCTCCTCCATGATTCTCGACAATGGCGACGAATTTCGTGGTAGTTCAAATGCAACAGCCATCGTTGCTGCGGGTGTGACCCTTGTCTTGTCCGCAAATTCAAAAGTTTCTGGAAAAGATAAAGTTTTAGCTAAGATTGGAAAGCCCTACAGCTGGGATCAAGGCTCTCTTAGTCTACAGTCTTTAGGTTTTAGACCAACAAATAATGCTCGGTGCTTCCAGGCCAGAGAATGGTCACAGGCACCGGACTATATCAAAACAGTTCTCAGCACAGGAGGAGCTCTCGTTGATACGACGGCTCAGGTGCGCTTAATGCTGCCTTTCGATCCTCTTACGCTCGCTCCTCATTTGGCCCGAGTCTTTCCAAACGACATGATCGTTGTCACGACAGACGGAAATTATCAAATCTACCGCCGCAACGATGCCATCCCCTCTGGAGCAGTTGAGATATTTCAACGTCCGCAAGAGGCTGGTCTTTGCTCGCCACCAGAAAAGGCCTCGGGCAAGTTTTTTATACTTTAAAGTTTCCTGACTTAGACATTAACCCTTTAAGATTTTTGATAACGATCTCTTTGCCGTTAATGTCTATCAGGCCTTCGTTTTTAAATTCCGTCAGGTGCCGAGACAGCGATTCGTTTATTGTACTAGCCAGCTGAGCAAACTCATTACGGGTCAGCTTTAAGTTTAGCGAAATTCCCGCGTTAGTCTCAATGCCGAACTTTTCAGCAAGAACCACCAACTGATAGGCAATACGCTCTTGAACAGAGGCTAAATAATGAAGTTGGTTTGTAACTTCGAGGTTTTCGATATCGGATACTACCTGCTGAAGAAGCATTTTTAAAAGGGGTGATGCCTGCTGAATACCGTTCATCACAATTTCTTTAGGGTAAAGCCACACCATCGTTGTTTTAATCGCCTTAGCCGTAGAGGTAGAAGGAACGCCGCGAACCAAAGCCTTGTAACCAAAAAACTCACCTGGCGAAACCAGCTTTGTGACATATTCTGAGGATGTTGTACGCCCGCGAGTCAGGTTTCTATTGACCACGACTTTTACAGATCCACTATGAATGTAGTACAAGCCCCTTGGCAAATCTCCTTCTTTGAAGAGAATGTCCCCTTCTTTGAGTTGTATCACCTCATACGGCAATTCTGAGCCTCGCGGTACAACTGTACTAATTTCTGTGCTTCCTATGGGGCCAACCGAGCCCGCATTTAGAACTGTCTGTGTTTGCATCGCAAACCTCCTATGCTTGCATAATGTTTATCGCCTCAAAATATCCATAAACTGCGAATATTTATTGTTAACCCGCATCGCTTTTAAAGACGACGAACAGGCCTAGAATTTCTTGTTAAGATTCATGGATAAATTTGCCTTGACACCCCTGGGCATGTGACCTAGATTGCGATCGACTTTTGGCAAACTTTTTCAGTAAAATCAGGAGTTTAACGTGCTAAGACGTCTTATATTTTTGCTTACGACTTTAGTGTGTCAGAGTGCTTTGGCTGCTCCCCTCAAAGTCGGTTTAGTGCTGGATAAAGGCGGAAAAGACGATAAGTCCTTTAACTCTGCCGCATACGCGGGAGCAACGAAGGCAGAAAAAGAACTGAAGATCGAACTTAAGTATGTTGAAGCTAGTGATGTCACGGCTCTTGAAAATCTGCATCGCGCCTTTGCGCGCAAGAAATTTGATCTGATTATCGGAATAGGTTTTGCGCAAACAGAAGCTATAAAAAAAATCGCCGCGCAATTTCCTGATGTTAAGTTTGCTCTTGTTGATGGCGAGGTCCTTGCTGCAAATGTTCGATCTTTATTGTTTGAAGAGCACGAGGGTTCTTTTGTTGTGGGCGCATTAGCCGCTATGAAATCCAAGACGGCAAAAGTGGGATTTATTGGTGGAATGGATATTCCACTTATTCGCCGATTCAGCCTAGGCTACGAAGCCGGCGCAAAATTTGCGAACCCCAAAGCCACCGTCGTTAATAATTTCATTGGGGTCACGGGTGAGGCCTGGAACAATCCAGCAAAAGCAAAAGAGCTGGCGCTCGCGCAGATAACCAGCGGTGTCGATGTGATCTTTGTTGCTGCGGGAGCTTCTGGATCTGGTGCCTTTGATGCGATTGAAGAAAAAGGCAAACTTGCAATTGGTGTTGATTCGAATCAAAACTGGATGAAGCCCGGAGCTATTTTAACTAGTATGATGAAGCGCGTGGATGTTGCCGTCTATAATACTATTCAAGATACGCAAAATAATAAATTTACTTCGGGTGTGGTTCGCTACGGCTTTAAAGATAAGGGCGTCGACTATGCTCTTGATAAAAACAATGAGAAGCTCCTCACTCCAGATTTAATTGCCAAACTTGAAGAGATTAAATCTCAAATTCTTTCTGGAAAAATTAAAGTTCCGGATTATTACAAACAAAGTAAGAAATAACTCGCATGACACCGGTACCTGCAGTTGAATTTGTAGGAGTCCACAAAACCTTCGGCGAATTTCATGCGGCCGAAGATTTGCGTTTTAAAATCGCAGAAGGCAGTATTCACGCCATTGTTGGCGAAAATGGCGCGGGCAAATCAACCTCGATGAAGATTCTTTTTGGACTTTATCGTCCAGACCGTGGTCAGGTAAAAATCAGAGGCGAAGTTGCAAACTTTCAATCTCCGGTGGATGCCATGAACTGCGGAATAGGAATGGTTCATCAGCATTTTATGCTCGCGGAACCTCTTACAGCCCTAGATAACATTTTATTGTTTCAAAAAAACACCCGGGCGTTTCAAAATCTGAATCGCAAAGAACATAAAATCCGTCTTCAAAAGTTAGCAACTGAATATCAATTTCAAATCGACTGGAATACACCTGTCGGGCAGCTCTCCGTCGGGACTCAGCAGCGCATCGAAATACTAAAAATTCTGTCACAGAACTCTAAGATTATTATCCTCGACGAGCCGACCGCCGTGCTGACTCCACTTGAGATCGAAGAACTTTTTAAAAACCTGCGCAAACTTAAAAACGAGGGGCGCACGATCATCATTATCACGCACAAACTGAAAGAGGTCATGAGTATTGCAGATGCGGTGACTGTTCTGCGAAATGGCCGGGTGGTTGCTAGCGAAAACATCCGCCAAACATCAATTGAACAACTGGCCGAACACATGGTGGGTCGCAAATTAAAAAGTTTGGATGCTCATCCGCGATTAGACATCTCTAAAATACATGCTGTTTTAAAAATTTCAGATCTGACTG
>JAMIQD010000003.1:0-2310 GCA_035914755.1 Pseudobdellovibrionaceae bacterium
CTTAATGACGGCGGGAATTACCTCAGAAGTGTCCCTCAACGCCAGCAACCTGCTCATGGATATTAAACCCGCCTATATGCTCGGAGGAAAACCGCGACACCAGGCCGTGGGACATATTTTGGGCGTCTTTGCGGGAGCCTTGATTGCTGTTCCTGTTTTTTACTCTCTATTTCATGGAAATATCGCCCTCTTTACCTCCGACACTATGCCCTTGCCTGGGGCCTCTATCTGGAAGGGTGTCGCAGAAGCTCTAACAAAGGGCCTTGGCAATTTGCATATTTCTGCGCAAATTGCTGCCGGAGTCGGCGCCCTCCTTGGAATTGCTATTGAATACTTCAATAAAAAAACTCGCGGGCGCTTTCCTCTTTCTGGAGTTGGTCTCGGGCTTGGCTTCGTCCTCAGGTTCACCGACGCTTGGTCTATGTCTTTGGGGACCCTGTTGTTTTGGTTGGCGCGCAAACGTTACAAAGACGAAAAAAGCTTTGGATATCGAGCCTTTGTAGACAACCAAGAAACCCTCGCTGCTGGAATTATTGCTGGCGGCTCAATCATCGGTATTATTCTAATGCTGATTGAAAACTCTGCCGGCTAGGGCCCCAGACAGCCGCGCAGCGCGACTCGGCGCGCCATTGTCCTTGCTACCAATGGCGCCCTGTGATATCCCCTTCTCCAACTATAACTCACTTTTCGACAAAAACTGGTCCCGGAAAAAATGGGAATTTCTTGCCCTCCACTCACGAGAGGCAGGCTCTGTCGAAAAGGTGGCTAACCAGATAAAAGGAGAGACACATGGCTCAAGTAACCATGAAAGATATGCTAGACGCTGGCGTTCACTTCGGACACCAAACACAGCGTTGGAACCCAAAAATGAAAAACTACGTTTATACGGCTCGTGGAGGCATTCATATTATTGACCTCCAGAAGACTGTTGTACGCGCACAAAAAGCTGCAGAATTCGTAAAAGAAGTTGCGGCAAATGGCGGGCGTTTGATTTTCGTTGGTACAAAAAAGCAGGCTATCGAGCCCGTTCAAGAAGCGGCACAAAAGTGCGGCCAGTACTACGTTACTAAGCGCTGGTTGGGCGGAATGCTCACAAACTTCGAAACAATCAAGTCTTCTATTGATCGCCTTCGCAAAATTGATCACATGAAAGAAAAGGGCGAGTTCAATTACCTGACAAAAAAAGAGCGCGCTGGTCTTGAAAAAGAATATCTTCGCCTTTCTGATTTCCTAAACGGAATTCGTGACATGAAAGAAATGCCTTCTGCCATGTTCGTAGTTGATTTGCCGAAAGAGCACATTGCCGTTGCCGAAGCTACTCGCCTAGGAATCCCTGTTGTTGGTATCGCAGATTCAAACTCTGATCCAGAAATCATTCAGTACCCTATTCCTGGTAACGATGATGCTATTCGTTCTATCAAATTATTCGCTAACATGGTTGCCGACGCCTACATCGAAGGCGCTAAAGCTTGGGAACAAAAACTTCGCACAATGACTGATAAGCAGTCTGACCTTGCTAAAGAAGAAATGGGCGAGGCTAAAGAAGAGGCTCCTAAGCGAAGACAGCCACGTGCTGGCGCGCCTGCAGCCAAATCTGAAGCTCCCAAAAAGGCCGCTGGCCCTGTTGTTGTTAAAGCGACAAAGGCTCGCAAGCTAGTTGCTGCTGGAACCGCTGAAGATGTTGAAATTCAAGCTGAGCTTGAGGGACAGATCCCCGCTGAAAGCACAGACGAGACTGCTGAGTAATCAGCAGCTCGCGCTGTCCCCGTTTCAAATTCCTATTTTTTACCTTTTAAATTGAAGGAGATTTTCTTATGTCAGTTTCTGCTACCCTCGTAAAAGAGCTCCGAGAAAGAACAAACGCCGGAATGATGGATTGCAAAAAAGCCCTCGAAGAAACCAAGGGTGACTTCGAAGCCGCGATTGAATGGCTCCGAGTGAAGGGCCTTTCTTCCGCTGCTAAAAAAGCCGGCCGCATTGCTGCCGAAGGCGTTGTCTTCGCGCAAACAATTGGAAACACTGGTATCGTTGTTGAGATAAACTCTGAAACCGACTTCGTTGCCCGCAACGACGGCTTCAGATCTCTAGTTGCCGATGTTGCCGAACACATCACAAAGGCTGCAAATCTTGTTGGTGATATTTTAGAGCATGCCTTCCACAAAAATCCCGCTAAAAAAGTCGGCGAGATGATGATGGAGGCCATCGCTAAAATCGGAGAAAAAATCGTTATTCGCCGATTTGAGCGCTACACGGCGACTCCCCACAGCGTTGTTCACACCTATGTCCATGGTGAAGGAAAAATCGGCGTTT
>JAMIQD010000004.1:0-4053 GCA_035914755.1 Pseudobdellovibrionaceae bacterium
GGGGCCTTTAAAAAAGATCCTAATGGACGAATCGTTGATAAGAGCGGAAATCTTTTGCAGCCTGAGATTTCAATTCCACCGAATGTCGCCGGACTGGAAATAGCGGCAAATGGTGAAGTTCGAGTTATCCAGGGGTTGAACGATGCTCCTCAGGTCATAGGACAAATTGATCTTGTGAACTTTGTGAATCCTGCTGGCTTAAAAGCCCTCGGAAAAAATGTCTTTTCGCAAACCCCCTCAAGTGGGCAGCCGCAGACAGCGCGTCCCGGTCTTGGCGGAACTGGCTACTTGTCGCAGGGACAGCTTGAGTCGAGCAACGTGAACATCGTGGATGAGATGGTAAACATGATCACATCTCAGCGTGCTTACGAAACTAATAGCAAAGTGATTCAGGCGTCGGATCAAATGCTGCAGTCCGTGAATAGTATGAGGTAGCTTGGATGAAGAGAATGAAAGCTCTCTTAGCAGGATTGACTTTGATAGCGGACCTCGCATGGGCGCGTCCAGAAGTGATCTTTCCAAAAGAGGCTGAGGTATCAAACACCGCTGTAATTTCTGTCTTTCAGGTCGCAGAGCTGAAGGGGCTCGACGGGCTCGCCTATTCAGAAATGGCGCGCTTGCCACTTGTCGAAAAAACTGAACAACAAGGCATCGTGACTTTATCTAGAGATGAGATTTCAAAAAAGTTAAGAGAATTAGTTAAAAACAGCCAGGAGCTTCAAAAAGAAAATCCGTCATTTAAAATCCCAACAGAGGTGCGGATAATTATACGCCAAGACGGAATTTCAAAAATCGAAGTTGAAAAATCCTATAAAAATTTTCTACGCGCGAAGTGCAGCTCGTGCCTCTTTGATGTCCAGGTTAAATCGGTACCGCAAGTGCAGGCGCAGAATTATGAGATTATTTGGGATGAAGGACTAAACGGCGGTGGCTTTCTTCTCCCGGTTCGAGATTCTAATGGAACAACAAATAAGTGGATCGCCGGTAATATAAAAGTAAAAAAAGTTGTGCCAGTTCCTCGCCGTTTGATTCGGTTTGGAGAACGTATTCAAGCAGAAGATGTGGAGATGACAGAAAGCAACATTACTTACCTCAAAGAAGAGAGCCCTGAGAAGAGTCAGGTCGTTGGGCTGATTGCTAATAAAACACTGACCGCTAAAACCCCGATTTTGTTGTCGGACCTCAAGCGAGAGCCGGCGGCACAAAAAGGGCAAATGGTTAAGGTCCTTATTGGTGATGCGAAGTTTGAAGTTTCGACCAATGTGCTTGCCGAAGAGAGTGGATATATTGGCGACGTAATAAAAATTAAAAATTCTGAGACGCAAAAGCTAATGTCAGCAACAGTGATTGAAAAAGGCGTGGTGAAGATTCAATGAAGAGAAGCGAAATCTCTCTATCCATTTTAGGAATTCTATTTTTACTTACGGGCTGTGCGACCCTGAATGACTATTGGGCGAAGCTCTCTGGACCGAGGGATCAAGCGGTTGTCACCGAAGATAGCGATGGCAGCTCTATTCGTTATTCGGAAAATCCGCAAATAAGCGTTCCAACAAATCGTCAATACAAAAGAACAACACGATCTCGTCTAGAAGAAGAGTCAGATTTGGGTGCGCAGGCCGGATCAATGTGGGTCATGGAAGGGCAGGGCGCCTATTTATTTGCACAAAATAAAGCTCGCCGCGAAGGTGATGTTTTAAATGTAAGGCTCGACGGTCCATCTCTGAAACAAGTCGAAACAAAAGTTGGAGTTATTAAAAAACTTCTTAAACAGTTAGAAGACCAACAGCAGGCAGAACTGGGAGGCGGGTTGGCGGCTAGCTCAGAAGGAGCTGATCCGAGTAGAGCACCGGCGGCAGCGAAGCCTGATGACAAAAAAGAAAACAAAGAAGATCTTGCGGATATCCAACAGGTCACCACTAAAATTGTGGAGCGACTCCCTGATGGAAATTACCGCATTCGTGGAGCGCAGCCTTTTATGATTGGAAAGCGCGAATATAAAGTCATAGCGGCTGGTTTAGTGCGTCCCGAGGACTTTAATGATGAAGGTGTTAGCTCTACTAAGCTTATTGATCCCCAGTTTGATGTAGTTAGCATCCGCCGGAAAGGCATAGCCAATGAATAGAATTTTAATTTTATTAGTCAGTTGTTTTTTAGGTGTTAATGCGAGTGCTGCTCGCTTAAAAGACATCGCAAGTATTCGCGGAGTACGAGAAAACCAACTCATCGGTTATGGAATTGTCGTGGGACTAAAGGGAACCGGAGACGGCAAGAGCGAGTTCACATCGAAAAGCATGTTAAGAATGCTCGACAAGTTGGGGATGAAATTAGATTCTGCAGATTTTCAAAGTAAAAATGCAGCGGCTGTGATCGTGACTGCAACTTTGCCCTCATTTGCGAAGGCTGGAAACCCTGTGGACATCACAGTAAGTGCTATTGGTGAGTCGCAAAGTTTGCAGGGCGGAACTTTGTTGCAGACTCCTCTGCGGGCAGCAAACGAACAAATATTCGCTGTCGCCCAGGGCAGTGTAATTCTCGGTGGGGATGGCAAGGACGTTCATACGACATCGGGACGAATTCCAAATGGGGCGATTGTTGAGCGCGATGTTACCGGTGATTTTGCGTCTCGAAAGATGTTTCGTATGACATTGCACAACCCTGATTTTACCACTGCCGCGAGGACGATTCTAACTATTAATAAAGAGCTGGGTGGTCATTTCGCGTCCGCAAAAGATGCTGGAACAATCGATGTAGTGACACCTGCGGCATATGAAAACCGTGGGGTTGAGCTTTTAGCAACGATCGAGTCCATAGAAATCAATCCGGACGCAGTTGCAAAAGTTGTTATAAACGAAAAAACCGGCACCATTGTTATTGGCGAAAAAGTTAAAATATCGAAAGTGGCAATTTCCCATGGAAACCTTGCTGTCAAAGTTGGCGATGGAAAAAAATCCACAGAAGAAAAAGTCGCAGTGTTAGACCCGGGGGTCAGCGTTGGAGATCTAGTCCAGGCTTTAAACAAGCTCGGAGTCTCTCCGAAAGACCTGATTACTATACTTCAGTCCATCAAGTCAGCTGGAGCTTTGCACGGGGAACTCGAAATATTATGAGAAATATGTTTCGCAATGAGACAGGTTTTTATAAAATGAATTTATTAGTTTCAGACACATGGATGTGTTTGGAACGCGGGGAGGGTGAGGAAGAGATCGCGAACCATGGAAGGTCAAGAGTCAAATGTTTCTCGCAGGAAACGGAAGCAATAGGTCAGCGAACACCAAGGACTGGTGAACACGAGCCGAAGCTTAATGTTCATTTTCGGATGAACAACTCAGAGTCAAGTGCAGGATGCACGAGATTCTCAGACTCAACTCCCCTTTTTTTTTCCTCAGGTAAGAACGAAAGTAATAGTCAAGTTGTTGCGGGGGATTCATGAAAATCCCCGGGAATGCACTGCAAGCGCCGCCGCAGATAAAATCAATGGATGAAAAGCTCAAAGATGTCTCTCAGATGTACGAGAAACATTTTTTAGGTGAGATGATGAAGGCCATGCGGTCCACAGTTCATGAAAGTGGTTTTGTTAAAAGCAATCAGGCAGAAAAGATTTTCCGCGAACAGTTGGATCAAGAATATGTTGATAAGTGGGGCGCTAAAGGCGGCATTGGGCTTGCGGACCTTATCTACAAGCAGATGATTGAAAAATATGGCGTGCAAATGGGGCTTAAAAGCCCCGTTGAAAAGCCTCAAGGACCCTTGCCTATTACAGGCAAAGATTTATTCACCACAAAATCTTTTCAACGGACCAATAAGGATGCAAATATCTCTTTTCGTTTTGACAAAAAACAGGGGATTCCCGAGGCCGCGCAAAAACCTCTTGAAGTTTCAAATCCTTGGAGTGGAACGCTGCTCGGAAAGAAGACCCTGTTGACCGGAGAGGTGCTTATGGAGTTTAACCATGAGAATGGTTTAAGCAGCCAAATGGTTTTTAAAGGTGTTGCGGATTCTATCAAATTAGGATCCAAGGTTCAGGCTGGCGAAAGGGTGGGACTTTTGAGTCCT
>JAMIQD010000005.1:0-1530 GCA_035914755.1 Pseudobdellovibrionaceae bacterium
ATGGCTTCACTCACTTCGGGAACAGACTTACCGGATTCTTTAAGCAGCTGCTTTGCTTTTTCAAGCCGACAATAGGTTAAATAATCAAGAGGTGTCATGCCTGACAGCTCCTTAAATTTGACGCTGTAGTTCGTACGCGACATCCCCGCAATCCCGGCGAGATCGTCAAGACCCCATTTTTTATCGAGACTATGATGAATAGCTTCCAAGGTTTTGCTGAGTTGCGGATTTTCGATCAGTTTGAAGAATCCAGCATTTTTATTGGATTTGTACATGTGGATTCTTAACGCTTGCACGAAGATAATTTCGGTCAGCTTTCTGACTAACGTGTTGCTTCCAGGAAGCCCTGATTTTGCTTCCTGCTCTATAATACTTAAAAGCATGGCAAGCCAAGGCGAGTGGGAGTTATCAGCACTCTTGATATGCACGACATTTGGCAGCGAATTTAAGAATGGATGATCGGGTCCGCCATTAAAACAAAAATGTCCGCAAACGACGTTGGCTTTGAGCTTGCTCTGATCACCGTATTCCAAAACTTGAGCTTCGGTGAGGTTGGCTTTAGCTCTAAATTCGACCGCAGGCTCGGCCTTGATTTTTGGTGCACTGGCCATGGTGTGCTCCATCCCTTTGAAAAAGATCAAAATATCGCCCTGCTCCGCCAATGCTTTAAGTTTAAGTTTTGGCACCTCATACCAAAACTCGCCATGAGTCACGATGTGAAATCTCGCTAGATTCTCTTCCTGCGGGAGGCTGATGCCCCAGTCTCCCGCAAATGAGGTTCTATACCAGTAGCTGCTAGTAAGCTCTACCTTATCTAAAATTTCACTGAGAACATCCATATATAGCTCCTACGTAAACTGTCCAATAGGTCATGTTATACGAACTATTGAACATATTATATCTATTTTACATGCTGTAAAGTCAGTCTAATCAGTAAGTGGATGAAAACTAAGGAGGCTTTATGAAACTAGATTATGTGATCGTTGCCGGAGGGTGTTTTTGGGGTCTCGAAGACCTCCTTAGGAGTCTGGACGGTGTGACGTCAACGAAGGTGGGCTACTCTGGCGGAGATTTTGATGATCCTACCTACGCCGATATTATAACAGGGAAAACGGGGCACGCCGAAGCGGTTCGCGTGGAATACGACCAAGACGAAATATCTCTCGAAGAGATTCTACATTACTTTTTCAAAATCCATGATCCGACTACGAAGAATCGCCAAGGAAATGATGTTGGCACTTCGTATCGCTCGGCAGCGTTCTATCGTGACGATGCACAGAAAGCGATTATCGAAAACGTGATTGATGAGGTCAATGAGATCGGTCGCTTCGAGAATCCCGTGGTCACGACGGTAGCCTTGGAAAAAGAGTTTTATGACGCTGAGGAGTATCACCAAAACTATTTGAAGAAGAATCCCCACGGGTACACGTGCCATTTTGAGAGAGATTAAACCATGAATCAAACGAAAGAGGAAAAAATGAAAGAACTTAAGAACGTTGTCATCTACACAAAAGACCATTGTCCGTTTAG
>JAMIQD010000006.1:0-11305 GCA_035914755.1 Pseudobdellovibrionaceae bacterium
CATCCTGAACTGTGTGACAACCCTTACAAGAGGTCAGAAACTTTGTGTGATCTCCAGAGGGGAAACGATCGATATCTCGTCCGATACGGAGATCCGAGGCTCCCGTGTCTGCCCATATATTGAGTGGCACACACATAAACTCCCGAAATGTGTACTCGACGAGGCGACGATTTGTTCCCATTAGAGCATGCGCGCCCATAAAACCTCTCGAAGTCAAAACTCCTGCTGGGTCTGGGTTCGCTACAGTCGTCGTGGCACTTGTAGAAAGAACTTGCCCTTCAACACGGACGAGATTGGTGCTGAGGTTAACACGATCCCTCTCTAGGTCCGCGTAATGGTTATTGGAGTTCAGAATATCAGCGACCAGGTCGGAGCGAACGTTGGCACCACTCCCCATATAATAGAAGTTACCGGTGAGCAGCTCTCTCGCATCGCGGTCGTCTCGAGTCACCCCGATAAACCCAGCGACAAAGTCAGTGAGTGGACTCTTCACGCTTTCTTCTCTGGTTGAAAGAGGCAGTGCCATCAACTTTACAGTTATATTGTAAAAGTTGGGATCCTGGGTTGCCAGCTTTGCGGCGCCGAGCGGATTGCCTTGCTGAATTAAAGTCGCCATCTGTGAGACCAGAGGGCTGTCAGCAGGTAGCTTCGTGCCTGTTATTCGTTCGTAGAGCTTCTTTGCATTATTCTGGGCTGTAGTGAGATCGCCGGCCATCACGTCAGGCTTTACCTGAGCTTGTGCTACCGAAATCGCACTTGCAGTCACCAATGTAAATATAAAGATGAACTTCATTCCCCCCCCTAGTTCACCGAGACCATGAACTGATTCTGCTCTAAATGTATGTCATTTGAAATTTTTATTTTAAGTGTTCTCAACGTGAGACTAGGTATTTGTTTCGCGGAGTTACGGACCTGACAGCTGTCATAAATTACTATGACAGCTGCCTGTTTTTTGGACAGCGAAGGTCTTGTTTCTAGACTTAATTTCTCTTTTTGATGCGCGCATAGAGTGGGAAGTGGTCTGAGGCCCCCTCTTTTGTTGTGACATTAAAACGTTGCGGCCTATCTGAAGTCCCTATGACCTGAACCGAGTTTGCTTCGAAGTGATACGAGGCAGAGCCCTTTTCGCCCATTTTTTTTGAAAACATCAGGACGTCCAGAAAGGACCAGCTCTTTTTGTAATGATGGGTGCCGGCACAGGTCTGGCACCCTTCGAGATGCGAAACCAGCGCGACCTGTGAAAAAGCTCCTTTAAAAAAATGGGCCTCCTGCTCTTCATTATGGCTGATGTTTAAATCGCCGCCCGCGATCACCATGGATTTTTTTTCTTTTTCGATAATCAGTGATTTTAAAAAATCGACGGCTTGTTCTCGCCAATAGCGAGGATTTTGCTGAGATGGGAAGTGAGCTCCCAACACGAGGAGTGTCTCGCCGGTCGTAGTCTTTAAGGGAACTTCGAGAATACCACGAGAGCGGGCCATCCATTTTTTATCTTCCTCATTTTTTCCAACATATGGAATACGGTGGAGCTCTGGTTTTCCGTTGAGGGGCAATCGAGAGAGCAGGGCGATATCAATACCACGTTCGTCAGGGCCCTCTATCAGAACTTGAGTAATGTAGCCTGACTTGCTTAGGAACTCCCTATTGAGACGAGTGAGGATTCGTTCGTTTTCGACCTCTTCTAGAATAAGGATATCAGGTCCCATGCCATCGACGCTTGAAATGACTTCCGCGATGTTTTTCAGTTTGGCATTTACGACCTCATCAGACCAGTCGAAGTTTAAGCAATCCTCTTTAAACCAAGAGAGTATTATTTTTTCGCATAGGGCCTTGTGTTCAGGAGTCTGTTTTTTTGCTAGTGGTATGTAGGTTTGATCCTCGCGGTTTTCGTCATGAAGATTGTCGAAAAGGTTTTCAACATTATAATTCATGACGCTGATTTCATCAGGAGTCTTTGGCGGCAAGGCGTTGCTAGGTCCCGATCGAGGGCCTTTGGATACACAAGACAGAGGATTTAAAAATGCGAGAATCGCGAAAAGAGCCAGTGCTTTTGATGGTAAATTTTTCATGGCTCAGAGAATGGTGGAAGAAGGGTTCGCTCGCAAGCTTTGTTTGCGTCAGATTTTACAAAAGCCAACTCGCCCAATTGCGTCATTGGGCATTTTGTGGCATACCGAGGGCAGCTTTTCGCGGAGGTGAATAGATGTCGCTCTCACTCTTATCTGCAATTCTAATGACCTTCGTCGTGACTTTCCTTCTTTCTTTCTCATCCTTTGCTCAACAGACAGACGGGACTTTGACAACCACTCTCCCTTCAGCTTGGGGTGTTTCTTTTTTTAGTATTGGGTCGATGACTCAAAAGCAAATTGAAAGAGGAGGGGGAGCCTTCAGTACCTATAATTATCTTAGTCTGAACTACAAGCTTAGCAGGGCAAAGCGGCTCTCATTTCGTCCAGTTTTTTACTATAATACAAACGGATACAATAGGTTTAATGATTATACTTCGCAGTCTATTGAGGCGGGAGATGCTCATCTTGTTTACTCTAATTATGAGTTTGCAGATATCGACGATATCGAAGTGATTTTAAACATGAAGGTTTTTTTGCCAACCAGTCAGTCTTCTCAGGTTACGCGCATGATCGCCAAAATTCGTCCTGAAATTATCGCCACCAAACCCGTGGGTCGATACTCAAGTTTTAGTTATGTTGTGAAACCGGACATTTATATTCAGTCACAGATGGTTTATATTGACGACACAGTTCCCAAAAGAGCCGATGGCAGCTATAAATTCGATCCCCGGAAAACAACTTCTATGGCGGCTCTTGAACACTATCTTGAGTTTGATGCGAGCATGACTCCGACGTTTTCAATAAAGCCGGCTCTTGGCTTTAAAGAGGAGTGGTACAACTCTGCAGAACGCTTGCCTGGAGGCCATACAACAATTGCGCGCTTAGCCCTCGCGATGGAATTTCGCGTGGCGCAGCGAGCGAGTTTTGCTTTAGGCATAGAAAACAAACCCAAAGTTGCCAATCGCAAAGATGACGTGGCTTTCTTTCGTCCAGAAGAAAATGAAGCGACTCTGATGATTAACGCTTCAATGTAAATTCAAAGTCTAAAAATTTTAAAGACTCTGCTTCGAGATCAATTTGCTCGAAGCTATATTTTTTTTGTCCTCCGTACATTACGTCTCCGCAGATGGGTGCTCCTAAGGCCGAGAGCTGGGCGCGAATTTGGTGAGTGCGTCCAGTGAGAAGTTCGACGCGAACTTCTTGTTGATTTTTATCTGGGAAATTCTGAATATCGAACAGCCGGAGCTTGCACTCTTGCCATGCCGAGCTCGGCTGTAGTTCCTGAACTTTTTTTGGAGCTCGGGGAGAAGGCTCCATATAGTGAGTGAATTCTCCGCTATGAAGACCCAGGCCCTCGGTGGTGGCGCGGTATATTTTTTTTACTGAGCGAGATGATAGCATGTGATTGAATTGGCTTAAAAAATCACGAGTCTTTGCAAAAACCAAAAGCCCACTCGTCGGGACATCCAGGCGGTGAGTGACGAAAATTTCAATTTTCAAAAAATCAGTGAGATATTTTTGCAAATTTTCCGAGGTATTGTCGACGCTGGCATGTACGGGGAGCCCCGCCGGTTTATTCACCACTAAAAAGTTTTCGTTCTGAAATATGATTTTTTCGAGCCAAGGATAGTCATTCGCCGGAAAGCGGCGTGGCTTGGTGTGAACGCGAATATAGGCACCTTCGCTGACAGGAGAATTTATCTGCGCCCTCTGTCCCTCAAGATAAACACTGCCGAGTTGAAGGAGCTCTTCGACTTCTGTTAAGGAAAGGTCAAGATTGCTCATTATTATATCAGAAATAAGGCCGGACCTTGGGCTAAGGAGATGCCTAACGCCGTACTCGAATCCGTTGCTGTATTGGCTGTCGCTCTGCATAGACATTAACTTTAACTTTGCCGCGCTTAGCACGGCGTGACGACTGTATTCATTTTCACAAAGAGGCGTCATAGTAGGTCATCAAAGGAGTTTTGTCTTTGAGTATTTTTCAGGAACCTATATTCCAGTGGCTTTCTCAGTATGCCTACCAGCCAGAGCTCGTTTATTTTGCTTTGGTTGGGATGATGTTTTTATCCTCGGTGGGTTTTCCGCTTCCAGAAGAAGTTACATTGGTGAGTATTGGTGTCCTGGCATTTATGGGCTCGAATCCCCAGCATTTTCCCCCACCTTATACGGGAGCTCCGGTCGTTAACATGCATACGGCAGCCGTGATTGCCTCACTGGCAGTGTTCGGTAGTGACTTTTTGATCTACATGATCGGTCGTCGTTGGGGGCGGCGGGTGCTTGAAACTCGTTTCATGCGCAAGATTATTTCAGCAGAAATGATGGAAAGAGTAGAGGCTTGGACTAAAAAGTATGGTGCCTACGCTTGCGGGATCTTTCGTTTTACTCCGGGGATTCGCTTTCCGGGACATCTTGCGTGCGGCATGATGCATTTTCCAAATTGGAAGTTTGCTTTGATCGACGGCATCGCAGTTCTTATAAGTGTTCCCACTCAAATTTACTTGCTTGCAATTTATGGCGAACCCATTATTCGTCGTTTGCACCAGTTCAAGATGGTTTTATTCAGCCTCATTGGGTTGTTGCTCGTGGCCTTTATTGCGAAAAAAGTGAAGACCTATTTTCTCAAAGAAGAGAGCTCAAATCCCTAAGCGGCGTGGGCTCCACCTGAAATATCATTTTCATCCACTTCGCAGCAGATACTCAAGTTGGCAGGCTTGAAGCTTGGCTTGTTCTGTAAATCCACCCAGAAGATTTTTTCATAACCGTACTCTAGGCCAAATAATTCTTCGCGTATTTTGAAGAGGGTGCCCGCTTCGCATCCAAGGAGCCAGTCGGTTTGTACCATGTAAAGAGCATCCTCAAGTTCGGAGTGACTGAGTGAGTTCAGAAAATGTGGTGGCAGCTGTTCTACCAGAAAATAAGCGTTATGAGTGTATTGCTGAAAGGCCTTTTGCATTGGAGAGACAAAAAGTTTTTCAATGCGAAGGTCATCTTTTCGCGCCGAGAAGGGGGCGCTGAGGCGTTTAAAGTTCAGATATAATAATGCATCGTGCACGACATAGTCGGGCTTCGGAAGGTAATCCGAGATCGCATCCACTTTGACAGCTTCAAAGGTGGCATCCTGAGTGTGAGCATTGTAATCCAGGGCGATAAGTGAACGAAGATGAAACAACATAGAAAAAAGCGTGTGCAGTTTTTCGTTCAGTGGTTTAGAGAAGTTAAAACCAAAATGATAGATCAGATGAGTTCCCGTTTTGTTTTCAAAATGAGAAATTGCATCATTGATTGCAAAGAGTTCTTTCAAGTCAATACCCCATGGTTTTTGTGCATGAGTGATGATCTCGTCCAGCGAGTTTTCCAATACCTGAATATCATTCGTTGGTGACTTTTGCGCATATTCCTTTAGCGAATTCACCCGCAGGGTGGAGCGTTGAAAGAGTTCGAAGTGCGGATCGAGGGCTCGCCAGGCTTCATTGCAAAAGTTGTAGTTTAGTTGGGGAGATACAAGAGGACTTTTGACGTAATCGTTTAGCTTGATCAATGACAAGCCTACCAGGGCATCCGCCATATATTTGAAGGGCGTGGTTTTCGTCCATTTTTCGTTTTGAGAGGGGTTTTTCCAGAGTTCCACAGCAATTGGTTTTGCAATACGGCCGTTTTCAATTTTAACTTCATAGCCAAGTTGGACTTTTTCAGGTTTCATTTTCTCTCCATAGAAAACAAATATAAGCTAATTCTACACTGCTCTTATCGGCAGCAATAATGATTGTGAGAGTCGGGAAATTATCCTATCGTAGGTCCTATGACCAAGAACCAGTGGATCGATGCCCATTGCCATCTTACCGACCCTCGACTGCAAGCCCATGTTTCTGAAATTCTAGAGCGAGCCACAGCGGCTGGTGTTGGATTTTTTATGCAGGGAGGTGTGGAGCCCGAGGATTGGCGGCGCCAGCAAGACTTGGCTCAGCAGTATCCAGGCAAAATCGGCCTGTGTTTTGGTTTACATCCCTATTGGGTGGCCGATCACGACGAACAGTCCTGCGAGGATGCCCTGGATGCACTTGCCCCCATTTTACCTCAGGCCCTGGGGCTTGGTGAAATGGGTCTCGACTTTCGCCCCCATCTGATCAAGGATTCTCGGGAACGACAAATGGGGGTCTTTGAAGCGCAGCTCGAACTTGCGGAGGCAACAAAAAAACCGGTGGTGCTGCATCTTGTTCATGCTCACGAAGAAGCCCTTCGGATTTTAGATGTTTGGGGCGTGCCCGCGTCCAAGGGCTTTGTTCATTCTTTTAACGGCAGTTGGGGAAAAGCTCAGGACTTCTTAAGCCGGGGCCTTTATCTTTCAGTGGGCGGGCCTGTAGTTTGGCCACAAAATGAGAAGCTTCACCAGGTGATCTTAGAAATGCCCCTGGAATTTTTACTGCTTGAAACGGATTCCCCGGATCAAGCGCCACCTAGGTTCAAACAAAGCTTGAATGAGCCGGCCTCTTTGTGGGATGTTGCTGCCAAGATCGCTGAAATCCATGGGCTCACGACCACCGAGGTCTTAACCTTGGCGGCTCAGAATTTTAAAAGGCTATTTCGAATATGATAGAAATGAATCTAAAACAACCTGAAGAGACAAAATACGTTTTACACCGTCGCTTTGATCGTATGGGGCGCCTAGTTGGCGACCCTGGGATGGAGAAACTTTTCAGGGCTCATGTTATGGTGATTGGCATTGGCGGAGTTGGTTCTTGGACCGCCGAGTCTCTTGCTAGATCGGGCATTGGTAAAATAACCCTTGTTGATTTTGATGAGGTTTGCATTACAAATGCCAATCGACAATTGCATGCCATTCAGGGAATGGTTGGTAAAAAAAAGGCTGAAGTGATGGCGGAGCGTCTTCGAAAGATCAATCCGCAAATGAGTGTGGAGGTCATACCTGCTTTTTATAATGCTGAAAATTCGGAGACAATTCTTGCACTCAAACCGGACTTTGTCGTCGATGCCATCGACAATTTGACAGCAAAAGCACACTTGTTAAATACCTGCCGTGTTCGAGATCTGCCCGTGATCACGAGCGCTGGGGCCGCCGCTCGTCTAGATCCCTCACATATCAAAGTGGCAGATCTTGCGGACACCTACGGGGATCCCATGGCTCAGCAGCTCCGAAAGATTTTGCGACAAAAATATGACTGGCCTTCAACGGGAGATTTTGGCATTCAATGCGTATTCTCAGATGAAGTGCCCATCCAACCCGTGGAGCTACATTACGATCACGGTGAAGGTTTTAAGTGTGTTTGCCCGCAAGGTCAGAATAATCTTCATAGTTGTGAACATCGGAATGTCATTTGGGGAACGGCGAGTTTTGTAACGGGAGCTTTTGGGCTTCATATGGCCTCTTGGATCGTTCGTGAGGTGCTGAAATGGCCGTAATTTTGTTTTTTGGTGGGACTTCTATCGTTATTGCCATTGGTATCGCCACAGTCGTTTTCGGCATCAAGCATCACTGGCTCGAGTCAAAAAAGAAGAAATAAATACAACGTTTCTAAAAGCTTGTTTTTAAGCTCTATTCTGGTATCAATGTTCCTTTCAAAATCAGTGGGGAGCAAGTCATGACTACGAATGGGGCTATTACGAATTTTATCAATCATCACTATCGTCACTTCAATGCAGCAGCATTGAAAGACGCAGCGGTTGGTTACAAAAAGCATGTGGAAAATAAAGGTCAAATGCTCGTCACTTTGGCGGGGGCAATGTCCACCGCAGAGTTGGGTCTTTCTTTGGCTGAGATGATTCGCCAAGGAAAAGTGCATGCGATTTCTTGCACAGGCGCCAATCTTGAAGAGGATGTTTTTAACTTAGTAGCCCATGATCACTATGTGCGAATTCCAAACTACCGGGATCTCACGCCTCAGGATGAACAAAAACTTTTGGAAAAGCATTTGAACCGAGTGACGGACACCTGCATTCCAGAAGAAGAAGCAATCCGCCGGATTGAGAACGTGGTGTTAGAGTATTGGCAAGAGGCGGATAAAAAAGGGGAGGCTTATTTTCCCCATGAGTTCATGTACAAAATATTGCTTTCTGGAAAACTAAACGAATACTACCAAATTGATCCAAAAAATTCTTGGCTTCTAGCTGCCGCAGAAAAAAATCTACCTATGGTTGTTCCTGGTTGGGAAGACTCAACTCTTGGTAACATCTTCGCCGGTCACTGTATCAAAGGTGATATTAAAAATGTCCATACGGTGAAGGGCGGAATTCAGTATATGAAGTCTTGGGCTGAGTGGTATATGAGCGCCGCCAAAAAGAATCCAGTGGGTTTCTTTCAAATTGGTGGCGGAATCGCCGGTGATTTTCCGATTTGCGTTGTTCCGATGCTAGATCAGGATTTAGGTCACGAGGATGTTCCGTTGTGGAGTTATTTTGCTCAGATTTCCGATTCGACCACTTCTTATGGGTCATATTCTGGAGCGATACCTAACGAAAAAATCACCTGGGGTAAACTGGCGCCAACGACTCCGAGCTATATCGTTGAGTCCGATGCGACTATTTGTGCTCCACTCATCTTTGCATACGTACTTGGCTGGTAGGGATTTATGCTCAAGAGACTTGTTGTTAGCCTTCCTTTTGTCGCACTTCTCACTTCGTGCAATCAGCACTTAGGTAATGGTTTGGCTTTTGAGGAAGAATCCTCTCCGGGAATTATTGGTGGCAAACAGGTTACTGAGAGATCAACCCCGGCATCTAAGAGCGTTGTTATTTTAGAAGTCATAAATGAAGACGGCCAGTCTTTTGGAGCTTGTACAGCTACTTTGATTGGGCCTCGTACAATTTTAACAGCGGCCCATTGTTTTGATCCCCGAGTTGCGGGAAGTATCCGCAACTTTAATGTTGTTTTCGAATCCGCATACCGCGCAACAGGACAACGTAGAGTCCGCCGCGGTCTAAAATACAAAATTCATCCAAGCTATAACAGCGAGCGAGATTCTAAATACGGCTTTAAGGTTTATGACCATGATATCGCAGTCGCTGTTTTCTCGGGAGAGATTCCGAGTGGCTACGCTACGGTCAAGATGGACAGCGATAAAAAGGCGGATTACTCGAATCAGAGCGTCTATGTTTATGGGTATGGGAGATCCATTGATTACTCAGGAACAAAAGGCGAGGATGTTCGATACTCATGGGGGCAGTTACGCCGGGGGATGATGAAGATTTCTAAGTCCTATATGGCAAAGCCTGACCGCTACTTTAGTGCCTCGGATTCCACAAATGAGTTGTGTCAGGGAGATTCTGGAGGTCCTCAATTTATGCAGGATCAAAATGGACTGCGAATCGTCGGAGTGAATTCGGCCTCCTATGGGCCCAGTTTGCCAAATGGACTGCAGAAGTGCACGGGGCCTTCTCAGGTGACGAAGGTGGCTCCTTTTCTAGCTTGGGTTAATGATCAGATTCGAAGGATGTTATGATAAAATTTTTATTTTTATTGGCATGTGTTTTTTCCTCACAGTCATTCGCAGCGATTGATGGTTATGAATGGAGAGTCCCCGCTCTTATAAAAGAGTACTTGAATACCGTTGATCAAAATTCAGAAGCGGAGGGTCCGCGAAAGTGTGAATCCCTCTATGAGCCCATGCTGAGTGATGATGTTTTGGATGTTCATTATGCTCTTGGCTACTTTGACGACTCTACAGGAGCTGACCATATTTGGGCAGGCATTAACTATGGCCCTTCTCCGAGTTATGATATTTCTGTTTTTCACGGGATTCGGCAAGAGCTTAAGGCGGACTGCCGTGGAGGTCTCAAGCTTTGCGGTTTCTCAGAAGCCGGAGATCCTGAGTCTGGAAAAGTTGTTTTAAAAAAAGAAGTGCGTGTTCACGGGCGGGATGTGCTTGTCCGCATCACCTTAACCCAGGCCTCTGCGAGCGAGTCATTTGTGCTTAACAAAGGGGAACTAGCAGCTCGACAGAAAAAATTGACTTTGCAGTCAGAAGAAAACTTTTTCGACGGCTTAAAAACCGCAGATATGGTTTTTTACAATGGTCATTCTCGAAATGGGGGCGGCCCTGACTTTAATTCTCCTATTTTAAACAAAAAAGGAAAAGTCGATTACAAGGGGTATTATGAAATAAAGAGAATAGGCATCAAGAGAACTTACAACTCTTTAAAGGAAAATCCAAATCAAGGATTTGTTTTAGGTCTGTTCTCTTGCTACTCGCGCAAGCATTTCTATTCTGACTTTATGAAAAACAATCCGCAACAGAAGCTGATTTTAACAGCGGAAACCATCGATTACTTTGACACACTCAGCGCTTCAGTGGGGTACTTGGAAGGCTTCTTGCGTGGAAGCTGTGGTCAAGAGTTGGCAGACACGGCCAAACAAGGGCAAAAGATCAAGAACGGATTTGTCGGTATCCAACTGAACTAGATTGCAACGACCTCGTGGATCTCTGGAAAAACTTCTCTCATGCGAACCTCAATTCCGTCTTTGAGCGTTGCCGTTGAGCTGGGGCAGCCGGCGCAAGCGCCCCGCATATGAATGTAAAGAATGTTATTTTCAAATTTATTAAACAGAATATCTCCGCCATCTAGAGCGACAACGGGGCGAATTTCTGTATCAAGAATCTTTTTGATATTTTTGATCAAAGGGGAGTCGCTTGAAGACTCGGTGTCTAAACTCTGAAGTTCGATAACAAGAGGCTCTCCTCGATCAAGATGCTCCTGAATCATGCCGGTGAGTGGCTCGGCCAGGATTTCCCAGTCAACCCAGTCTTGTTTGGTAACAGTGATAAAGTCAGTGCCGACGAAGACGGAAGCAGTCCACGGAAAGCCAAAAATTTTGGCAGCGAGCGGGGATTTTTCTGCGTCTTGAGGCGTTGGGCAGTCAAAAGGTTGTTCCGTGGCCTGTCGCTGCAGCAGAAACTTGAGCGTTGCTGGGTTGGGGGTAGACTCGAAGGTCACTTTCATAAAGACTCCTTGGCGAACCTGGGCAATCTATCCTACTTCAGGGTTTCTGCCAAGCGTGTTAATTCCTGAAAATGTTGATTAAAAACAGCAAAATGATTACTTTTTCGAGGGCGATTAAACCATAGGAGTATCTGATGACACCAAGAGTACGAGAAATATTGAGCTGGTATGGCGCAGACAATGTAGGAACCTTAACCAACCTGGCTCGAATAATGAATCAAGGGCGTCTTGGTGGAACGGGAAAAATGGTTATTTTACCGGTGGATCAGGGCTTTGAACAC
>JAMIQD010000007.1:0-11397 GCA_035914755.1 Pseudobdellovibrionaceae bacterium
ACCAAACATGTCCGAGGTAGACCACCAAGGCGCCAAAAACAGGAATGCCCACTGCGAAAACCCACATCGGGAGTTCGATTTTATCAAGAATATCATGCTTGGTCTTTTGCTTCGAAAAGCTTTTTCGGAAAGAATCTAGAATTAACTTTGGCTTTGAAAAAAAGGAAAACAAAGAAGAGGTCGTCATGATCGAAGCGCCTCCCCAAAGAGCCCACATCGCGATAGCTTTAAATTTAGCTTCTGGAATTACTCCTGCATTGATCAACAGTGGTGCGCATAAGAAGTAGTTAAGTAGGCCACCAATCAAAATCGACATCGCAGTTTTCATGCTCATGAGTCCGCCGGTTCCGAGCATGACAATCGAACTGTCGAATTGAACGGTAAGGTCTTTCAGTGGGATATTAAAAAGTTTTGGAGTTACAAATTTGTAAATAAAATCATCCCAATACTGTGGAATCGCCAAAAAAGGGACTTTCATAATTTTTAAAACGGCTTCGGCTCTGAGGATCTCAATAAGCGCGGAGGCGCCAGCGCCCCCGACAAGGAGTTTTGCTTTAAATACGCCAGCCGCGCCATGGTCCGAGTGGAGGCTGTCTAATACAATGCCGGCAGCATAGCCCTCAGGGAAGGGCATTTGTTCGTCGTTGATGTAGCGCTTTTTTAGGGGAAATGCGAAAAGAACTCCGAGGATCGCTAGCACGATGATCCACCAAAAAGTTTGCCACATGGGGATCACCTCTCCGGTCACCATCATATAGGCGGGAATAGAGGCCATGAGGGGGGCTGTCATGTAGCCAGCACTTGTAGCGATGGACTGCATGGCATTGTTTTCAAGAATGGTCATGGGAGAGCCCAGCTTCATTCGATCCATGACCTTGAAAAAGGCGAAAGACAAAATAACAGACGAAATTCCTACACCAAGAGTCCAGCCGGTTTTGATTCCGATATAAAGATTCGTCAGGCTTAGAATTCCGCCAAGGATCATTCCGGTGAGAGCTGAGCGGAGGGTGAGTTGAGGCATATCTCCCTTGTAGACATTTTTGAGCCACCAAGCGTCTTTTTCTTCAAGGGACATCGAGTGCAATTGGTCTTCGTTCAGTTCTTGAATTGCCATAAATCCTCCATGCGATCTTATAACTCATAGACAGCAAAGAAGATAAATTCAAGCTTTCTTAGGTGGCAAAACGAGAGTGATGAAAACTATTTTTTGTAGGCGGCATATATTAAGCTGCCGCCCTTCAACAAACTAATGACCCGGTCCCGCAGGTTAAGGGCGACGGCGGGGCATCCCCAGCTGCGACCTTGAATTTGCTTGGCTTCTTGAACGTAACTTGCACCATGGATAACAATGGCCCTTTGGCGCGCATTTGAATTGGAGGCAGAAAGTCCGTCCATCCTAAGGGATAAGCCGTGTTCGCCGTAGTAGGTCTCTGCGGTAAGGTAGTACCCAATAGAACTTTTATTAGAACCAGATTGATTACTGAAGCTGGTGGCGTGACCATCGAAATCAGGATCAGATCCTTTGCCATGAGCGACGTGGATATTCCAAACGGCGCCACTAGTCATGTTGATGATAAAAAATCGGCTCTCCTGCGAGCTCTGGGTAAAGTCGATAACCGACATAAAAGTTTTATTTGGAATTCGCTCCTTGTTTTTATCAAAATAAATCACAGCCTCTGCTAAGGCCCCACTGGGCACAATATGCTGAGGATCGAGATGGTCATACATCTGCAAAATTTTTTGGTCGTTATGTGAGGCGCGAGCAATCGGAGCGATGAGAACGATCGTAATAAGGTACTTCAAAATGGCCATGAGCCCCCCTGTCGCGAAAATGCGATATCCTTAACGATACAAGAGGGCGCGATTGACCAAGAGACAATTGAGATCGAAGCGCAAAAATCAAGACAAATGCCGTGGCACCTTCTCGACTTTTGCAGGAGCAACAAACAAATAACTTACGAATAAAAATTTAGATTTCTGCTGATGTCAGGACTGAAGCCGTGGCATTAATTTCGAAGCCCATGGCTGCGACGACAAGATGGGCTTGCAAGAGGCTTCCAATGAGATTCTTTTGTGGATTAACGACGGCAGATCCTATCCATAGATTTTCTATACTCGGAAGAGACTGATTCGCGTTGAGCTTCAGCTCTCCGCTTCCAGAAAGGAGCGGGCTGACAATAATTCTCTCAAGTACCAGAGATTCCAAGGCCTCTGGATAAGCGCGCTTGATCTGTCGTTTAATCTTTTTGAGTGTGGCGGCAACAACTTCGCTATCTTCGGTAACCTCTTCTTCGATGAAGGTCATCCACTGAGAGGTTTGAAGCTGCTTTTCTCCTTCAGAAACGGAAGGCAAGAATTTCCCAACACAAGGGCCAATTTCATCTTCTGTTGTTCCATTAAGGACATGAACAGCACTGGAATCCGTAACCACATGAGAGTGACAGAGATCCAAGCAGAGGCCTGTCCAATAAGTGCTCTTGCTCAGTTTTTGTTTTGCGCGCGGGTTGAGCGCATCGTCTGGTAAAAGCAGCGCGAGATCCTTTACGGATCCACAAAAAATAAAATTATGGGCACTTAGGTTTTTTGCGCCATTGATAGTAACATGAGTTGCCCTTGAGTCCGCCGTATGAAATTTGGTGACATACGAGCGGGGCATAAAATCGCCCTTGAACTTTTCGAATAGCAACTGAGTCCAAGCGCAGGGATCAAGCTTTAAATTTAAAAGCTGGTTTGAAGTAAAATAATTGAGTTCTTCATAAAATGGCGGAGGCGTGTCGCCAAAACCGACAAAGGGTTTGAAGGCTCCCGAGTTGTAAGTCACGGGCGGGTTTTCGCTGACGCCATCGATAATTTTTAAGCCGAGAATGCTTTCTAAAAAATCCAGCGCCTTGAGAGCGCTTTCAGTGTTTGGAACCAAGCGAAGACCGTTGTTTACTATGCCAGTTGGAAACTTGATGGGGCGATTCGCTCCGCCGAAAACATCGCTGCTCTCTAAAAGAACAATATTATCTGTAAACGGACTTAGCGCTGCTGCGATGCTTAGTCCACTCAGTCCGCTTCCGATAATTGCATAGTCGTAAATGTGATTCGCAGATTTTTTTTGAGCCATGTATCAACCATCGCTAAGCGATCCAACCTTTGCAAGCGCAAAGATAGTCAAAACCAGGTGACGCATTTAATCAAAGCCCTCAAGGCGGCGCGGATTGGCGGTTTGGCCCAGGGGTGCTTATCAAGCAGGCATGCAAGATTTGGCGAAATTTTGTAGTAGTAGAAAATAAATGAGCGCCCCATGGGATGTTTTTTTAAGGTGGCGTCTCTAAAATAACGAAGTTGTTGCACCTCTGCTGCATAAACATTTTCGAAGGCGGCGGAAGCAATAAAACAGCGCGGGCGGCTTTCTGAAGACATTTTAAGAAACTGTTTAATGACAGCAGGATTTTTTGCAGACTTTTGAAAAATTTCAGCTCTGCGAATAATATCAGGGTAAATCGGGGTGTATCTAACAAAACTTGCGAGCTGTCTTGCGCAATTGCTTTGGCGGTCGGCATATCGATCGTTCATGTCGTAAATACGGAGCAGGTCCCAATAGACAGAGGCGACGACCGTCAGCTCGGTATGTCGGGCGCTTTCTTTAAAGAGCTCAGGTTTAAGTTCACCTTTTTTGCACTCGAAGACAATCTCCATGATTTTAATATATTTTTCGTAGGCGGTCGCCGCTTCGGTGTACATTTTTTGGCTCATGCACATGCGGCCCTGCTTAATAAGTTGCACGCGATTCTTCCACAGCTGCATACGGTGCTGTTCTTTGGCTCTCTCTTGGGCCATCAAAACGCCACCGCTACTGGCAGAAAGGGAACGTTGAATTTCGGTGCTGCAGCCGACGCAGACCTCTTGGGGGACAGAGGTCCCAGAGGCTTGCATTTTCATGATGATGTCTGCGGGTACCGCGTGCAACTCAGTGACGTGGATTCCGCAGCGTGGGCATTGAACCATAAAAGACGGACCTTCCTCAAAGTCCTATTCTACAATCAAAATAGGATTTGTCCAACTTACAGTAAGTTGATTGGATCAACATCGATCAAAATACGGATGCCGCTAGGTACCCATTGCTCATCACTCATCGTTTGTCGAGCAAAGCTATTGATGGCGGAGGCTTGATTTCCCTTAATTAAAAGGTGAAAACGAAATTGGCCACGTAGCTTTGCAAGGGGCGCCTCGGCCGGGCCTAGGATTTCGATTTTTTGATATTGGGGAAACTGAGTCTTCAATGACTGAGCCCTTTTGGACAAAAGTCGAGCAGCATCCTCAACGGCACCAAGGTGGCGCCCTTGAATGCGAAAGCCCAAAAGCCTTCCAGTCGGGGGGTAATTTAGTTGTGCCCGGGTATTCAATTCGTGCGCTGCAAACCCCACAAAATCGTGGTTTTGAGCAAACAGAAGACTTTCGTGTTCTGGATTGAAAGTTTGAATAATAACAGCGCCGGGGTCTTCGCCCTCACGGACATGGCGCCCAGACCGGCCGCTCATTTGAGTGATCAATTGAAAGCTTCGTTCGGTTGCGCGGAAGTCTGGGAGGTTAAAGCCGACGTCTGCCAAAACAAGACCAACGAGTTTGAGCTTCGGAAAGTCGAGGCCTTTGGCGATCATTTGGGTGCCGACTAAAATATCAATTTCACCACTTTCCATTTCAGAAATAAGAGCCTCGAGTTCGGATCTGTTTTGAATTTCGTCTCTGTCTGCTCGTGAAATTTTGTGTTCAGGAAATAGTTTGGCGAGGTCTTTTTCTAAGAGCTCGGTCCCTAAACCGACAGCCTCGAGGTGTCCCTCTTTGCAATCGGGGCATTTGTCCTTGAGATTTTCATGGTAATCACAGTAATGACAGACAAGATGAGAATGGGCATGCAGAGTGAGGTTGATATCACAATTTGGGCATTCGCGAGTGTGGCCGCAGGCGGGGCAGATAATCATTTGTGCAACCCCTCTTCGATTTAAAAACAAAGCCACTTGATCTTTGTTTTTTAAGATCTCTTGCATTTTTTCATAGAGGGGCGGGCTTAGCCAAAACGGAAGGTCTGGATATTTTTCTTTGATCCGCTGTTGAGTTTCTTCTGAGGATTTTTGTTCGCGCAGGTCAACAACAGTCATGGTGGGAAGAGCTCTGTTGGCTACGCGACATTTAAGCTCATGCAGATGATACTTTCTATCGAGGGCGTTTTTCCAGGATTCGAGGCTAGGAGTCGCTGATCCTAAAACAATGGGGCAGTCTAAAAACTTTGCGAGCATAACGGCGGCGTCTCGCCCATGATATTTTAATTTTTCATCCTGCTTATAGCTGGGCTCGTGTTCTTCATCGACAATGATCATCCCGACATTGGGTAGGGGGCAAAATAAGGCAGAGCGCGCCCCAATTAAAATCGACTTGCGACCTTCTATAAGATCCCACCATTGATTGGTGCGCTCTCGATCCGTTAGTTGAGAGTGTATGGCGGCGATTTTATCACCAAAGCGGCGAGCAAACCGCTGAATTAGCTGCGGAGTCAGAGAAATCTCTGGGACGAGAACAATACCTGTCTTTCCTTCTTTTAAAATCTTTTCGAGGAGGCGTAGATAAATTTCTGTTTTTCCGGAGCCAGTGACGCCAAATACGAGATGAGAAGAGAAATTACTAAACTGGGAAATCGCATTGTAACACTGGGCTTGCTCATCGGTCATCATGGGCGGCGCATCCATTTGTTCGAGAGGAATGACCGGAGCTCGTTTGGATTTGCGGGCCTTCTCTTGCCTTCTGAGCGGCGGATACGCTAGTTGCGCAACTTTTCCAACAGGATGGATATAATAACTAGAAAGCCATTCAAGCCACTTAATGAAGTGTTCAGGAAGAGTGGGGTAGTCCGGATCGCAAGCTGTAATAGCTTTGAGGGTGGCCTCGCTTGGAGCCGTAGTTGTGCAGGGGCCAAGAACAAGCCCTTTTGTAGCGCGGTTTCCTTTTCCGAGTGGGACCGTGACAAGCTGACCTCGATGAAGACTTGAGAGCTCTGGCGCCTGAGTATATGTCAACGCCTCCGGAAGTGGGGCGTCGACGGCCACCCTCCAAAGAGGCAGCTCACTCATCGAAACCTCGAGTAGAACTCAGTGACAACATCTTTCGCCGGAAGATTATTAAGGCCATCAAGCTTAATAGGCATATCAAGAGAATTGGGCTGGAGTTGACCTGAAACATTTGCGGGCTTTGCGGAGACGCTGATTAGGCGAATAGTAACAGTGTTTTGTCCCCAACGAATAGTTCGAATTTTTGGCAAACTCAGGCCACGTGAATATGAATTGTAGTTATCGGCCGTAATCTCAACCTGATTCGGAAGGCGAAGTTTTCGAATATAAAACTGGTCTTGTTCTATCCAAATACCCGGGTTCTCAGAGCCCTCCACTGGAGAAGGAACACCGTAGGCATAACTAACCGCGCCGCCAGCTCTTGAAAGGCGAACAAAGTCTTCAGGTTCATTTTTAAAACCATCCACCGTCTTGGGGAGGGGTTTTTTACTTATTGCGGTGGGGGGCAAAATTTTTATCTGCATCAGGGTCGATGCGAGCCGGTCCATTGTCCGCAGGTGGAAGTACTTTTCGAGAAAATCCTCGGAGAGTCGTTGGCTTTCTCTTCCTGAAGCAAGACTCCAGCGAAGCCCACCGGCATATACATACTGCATTTTGATTTGGTCTTTCAAATCTTTGGTTCCGGTTACCATCAGTCTCATAGACTGATCACTCTCAATGAGCCAAGTTTCTTTTAAGAAAAGAGAGTCTTGAGCATTGCTGAACTGAACCTCTTGTTCAATTGCGTAAACTCCAGAGCCGCTATTTTCAGAGGCTCGCTCCAAAATCATCCGGGTTGGTGGGATGTAAGCAAAGGAAGTGGTCAGCAAAAGGGCCAGTAGGTTTATCATTCTAAAAATCCAGTCTTAAGTTTTTTAGACATTTCTAAGATATAGTCTCTGAGCCCATCTTGCAATTCGGGATTGCGAAGGCCTAGCTCGATATTTGCCTGTAGATAACCGAGCTTGTCTCCAGCATCGTAGCGATTTGCTTTAAAGGTCATCGCATTAAGTCCGCGAGAGTCACAGAGTGTTTTCATGCTGTCAGTTAGTTGAATTTCGCCGTTGAGTGAGGGCTTCGCCTGCTTAAGGATGTCCATAATTTCGTTATCAAAAACATAACGACCCGGAAGAGCCCAACGGCTTTTTGTTTCGGAGGGTTTCGGTTTTTCGAGGAGAGAGGTTACTTTAAAAAAACCGGGTTTTGTTTCGGCAACATCAGCAATACCGTACTTTGACATGTCCTTTTCTGAAACTTCCATAATCGCAATTGTAGATGTTTGCGTTTCATTAAAAGAACTGACGAGCTGGGCGGTGACATTTGGTTCGCCGCGAAAGCCCATAGTTATTTCGTCGCCGAGCAGAACAGCGAAGGGCTCTTTGCCAACTATTGGGAGGCCGCTTAAAACGGCATGGCCAAGACCGTGGGCTTGTTTTTGGCGAATGCTAATAATATTTGCCATATTTCGAATATGGGTGAGACGTTCGAGCAAGTGGCTTTTACCGTCTTTGGCAAGACGGTCCTCAAGCTCGTAGGAGGTATCGAAAAAGTCCTCGATGGCATGTTTGCCGCGACCCGCAATAAGAACGATGTCCTCAATGCCCGCTTTAACCGCCTCTTCGACGACATAAAAAATAATTGGGGCATCAACAATCGTGAGCATCTCTTTGGGAACGGTTTTTGTTGCAGGCAAAAATCGAGTTCCTAAACCGGCAGCAGGAATGATGGCTTTCTTGACTTTAGACATGCCTTATTTTTCTCAGACGTTTCATTTTAAGACAAGCCTTAAAGTCTGGAGCTCCATTCTGGACGTCTTAAGTTTTTTGTCAAAAACTTAAGACGGATTGTGTTAACCTGATCGAAGGGGAGTCTATGACGGCCAATGTGCGTAATTATTTTCTTAAAGGCACGATCGCTCTTGCTGGCGTTGGCGTCCTGGTTTTTGCATTTCAAAACTGCGGAAAAGCAGGATTCGATAATGCTATTGACGAAACTTCTGCTGGAACTGTGGATGCAAAGTCAGCCGCTGCTCCTTTTGCCTACGATGCGACATTTGATCAAATCACATATAATTCTTGTGCGAGCAGCGGCGCCGCCAATAAGCCGGGCTTTTTTACAATCAAAGCCGGTTCTTATGGCGTCGGCGGAGTGAGTGTTCGCCCGGCTTTTGTTAATTACGCAAAATCACAGCTAAAGCCAGCATACCCAGCGACGGACATCACCGTCGAACAGCTTAAGCAATTTGTAGTAGGCACGCCTGAAAACGCTGAGGCCACAATGCAAATGTCGATTCGTACGAGGGGGGCACCAAATCAAGTTTTGACCGTGTCAGGCTCGGCCCCCACCCCAGGTTATGATTTTGTGAATGTTCTTATGGATCTGACGGACGATCGAGTCATGGACCCCATTTTCAGAGCCGCGGGGGCCGCAGTAAATTATTATCCGCTCGCGATGACGGCAAGCCAACGAGTGATGGAGGCCGGGATTTCTTATAATAAAGATATTGGCATGGCCTACAGTGTTCGCAATGAACTTATCAATAACCGCATGTTGTCTCTAACTTACTCTGGATTCCGCACAGCTGCGGCATATGCAGCACGAATGCCTGCTGGCGTGACCGACGGATCCGTGGCATATGGGCGGGGTTACTTTTTTAATTTCGCCGCAGATATTGCTCCCTATACAATTCTTGCGTCGGGCAATGCCGCCGCACAGCCAGATACTTACAATCCCAATAACACTCTTGTGGGGATTCAAGAGGTTAATTTAGAAACTCCCGCCGCCACAAGCGGCGCAGTGTGGACCTGCCCCCAAGCGCGCCGCTACGTGATCATGCGGACACAAGATGCGGGAGCGTGCCCCCCAGATCCCTTCAGTCGTTATGCGGATGCGAACTATCGAGCTGAGTTAGAAATTGTCAGACGTCATTTGCGGCCCGATCAGTGGGATGTAAGTATTGATCGCCGATGCGTGGTGCCCAAGGTGGGCTCTTGTTATCTTAACAACAGTGGAGTCGAAGAGCCTGTTGAGTACAATCAGGCGAATCAGTGCTACTATGGTGTTTCAGGTGTTCCTACGCGCAACGTCTCTAACCGCTGTGCTGAATATATCTCGATTTGCAATCGAAACTAAAATTGCGCCACTTTTGCGTGTAATAAACTTTCTGCGAAAATAGGATAAGGTCTGAGCGATTTTAGTGGATCCACCATGCGGCCCTTTTGCCGGATCGCAAAGTGTAAGTGCGCCTTTGTGCAGTAACCACTACAGCCGACCTCAGCAAACTTTTCTCCGGCCCCGATGGTCCGCCCCCTGCGAATTTTTGAATCCATTTGTTTCAAATGATTGTAAGAAGTTTCGTAGCCATTTCCGTGTGTGAGAACTACATAATATCCTGCCGCCTTGCTATAGCCATAACGAGCAACGACCCCCGTTCGCGGGGCAAAAACGGGAGTTCCGTCGGGCAACTCGAAATCGACACCGAGATGAGGCTGAATTTTGCGTGTTATTGGATGGCGACGACGGGGCTGAAAGAGGCTTGCAATTCTTAAATAACTGACCGGAGCGTAGTAGGGGCGATTTTTTAACAGGTCGCTTTCAGAGATGAAGACTCCCCCGCGGCCCTCTTGAATTTTGACATATCGTTTTTGTACGTTGCGGCCCCGGATCTGCAAAGCGGTTTCAATGACCTCCCCATAGCGTATAAAGAAGGGGCCGTCGTATTTTTTTTCTACCATCAGCGAAAACTTATCTCCGCGGGTGAGGCCGCGATTGAGATTGTAGTCCATGACATAGGCATCCATAAAACGAGAGGCAACCCAGTTGCTTCTCGTTTTAGCTAAAATGTTTCCCATCAATGAACCATGAATTTTTCCGTCAGCCCGTGCGATTTTGGTTTTAAACACGGCGCGCGCCATTTTAGCCGAGAGCCCTTGCGCAGACTTCTTTAAAACATAAACGATGTCAGTTTGTGGTTCGTACAAACGAAGCTCCGTTGCTTCGCGCGATTGCTTAACGAGGTAAAGTACGTCCAACTGTAAATACAGTTTTTTTATTGCGGGGGCTAGGGTAAAGACTTTTTCTCTCTCTCGCTCGTTAAAACGATATTTTTTTAATAAAGAGACTACGGAATCTCCGACGCGAACATTCTTGGCGACAAAGGAGCTGGCAGCAAGAGCGGCGCTTTGATAAGATAATAGCGAAACACAAATCGTTATGTAGTAGAGGTATCTCAATGCTCAATCCTTTAAGCTTGTTAAAACATCCTGTTTTATTGAGTTTTTATTTTATCTCGAGTTGGTCTTATGCCCAAACCTATTCTAGCGCCTCATCGGGAGCTTTGGGCGGAGCGGGCAGGGCGGCGGTCGAGGCTAGCGATGTTAACTACTTGAATCCAGCGGCTTTAGTTCACGCGAAGGGTCGATATATTTATTCGACTTGGAGTCGTGACGACCTCTCTCTTGGTCTGAGTGAAACCGGTCAGGATGTAATCATGCCGGCTAGCTTTTCGTATTTTAACAGTAAAACAAAAAATGCGAGCGGTCAGGATCTCGAGGTTCAAGAGTTCCGTCTCTCTATTGCAGGTTTTATTGTTGATAAGCTTGCGATTGGTTTAACCGGCAACAGCAACACCTCAAAAATCAATGACGTAAAATACAATCAGTCGAATGCGAATATTGGCTTATTTTACACTCCCCATGACCGCCTGGGCGTCGCTTGGGTTTTTTATAATACCTTTGATCCCCGCGCGAATGTGCCCGAGGTTCTGCAACTGAGACCGCAAATGGCTTTTGGGGTCAATACGGTTTACATAAATATCCTTCGCGCTCGTTTTGATGTTCTTTCGTCCGCAGATAATAACTTTGGAAAAGCAAAGTACCAGGGGGGCTTTGAAACCCTGTGGAATGAGTGGGTCACCCTGCGACTTGGTTACCAGAACGATATTATGGCCGAACAGGAGCTGTTTACCCAGGGGCTTGGCTTTAATGGGCCCGTTTTTGCTGTTAACTATTGTCATCAGGGAAATATAAAAGGTAAGGATTTTGAACGTCATTCCATTGACTTACTGATTTCCTTTTGATACCTAACACCGTCCGTTAAAACCCGGGAGAGAATATGGCTTCTAAAACAAAAAAAACTGAGTACATTCGCGAAAGAAAAAGAGCAACGAGCGGAACTAAGCGCAAGGCAGCTCTTCGCAATAAGGGCACTACCAAGTCTGCGAAAAAGCTTTTTAAAGACTAAGTTATTGATTTAACTCAATTAAAAAAAGAGTCTGCATTAAAACAGGCTCTTTTTTTATTTCTGAAATTGG
>JAMIQD010000008.1:0-3145 GCA_035914755.1 Pseudobdellovibrionaceae bacterium
GTGGCAGGTGTAGCCGTTCGGTTTTTTTTGCAAATACTTTTGGTGGTAATCCTCGGCAGGCCAGAAATCACCGAGAGGCTCTATTTGAGTGGCGAGGGGCATTTTCCAAGCTTTTGATTTTTCAACCTTCTCTTTGACCTTTAAAAAAATCTTTTTTTGCTCAGCGTCTGCGTAGAACACGGCGGATCGGTATTGTGAGCCGATATCATTTCCTTGTTGGCCTTCGGTTGTTGGGTCGTGGATTTTGAAAAAATAAGTCACTAATTTTTCATAGGATGTTTTTTTCGGGTCAAACAGGACTTGCACACTTTCGGCATGTCCCGTGGTGCCCTTCTTGACTTGTTCATAGGTGGCATTTGGGAGGCTTCCGCCGGTGTAGCCAACGCGGGTTTCGAGCACTCCGGGTTGCTTTAGTAGAAGATCTTCCATTCCCCAAAAACAGCCTCCAGCGAAGGTTGCAATCTCCCAGGATTTCTTTTTGGCAAATAAAAACATAAATGAAGCAAGCCCATTTTTTTGCAAATCATCGACAGGTATAAATTTTAACGAGGCGGAGTTGATGCAGTATCTAAGGCCTCCAGTTTCTTTTGGCCCATCATCAAAGACATGACCAAGGTGGGAGTTCGCCTGGCTGGATCTTACCTCTTTGCGTTCGTAACCAATTTTTAAGTCGGAATTTAGTTTGAGATGATTTTTATCAAGCGGTTTTGTAAAGCTTGGCCATCCGGATCCAGAGTCGTATTTGTCGAGGGATGAAAAAAGCGGTTCGTTCGAAACAACATCTACGTAAATCCCATCTGCTTTGTTGTCCCAGTAGGCATTTTGAAAAGGAGTTTCTGTGCCCTCTTCTTGAGTGCAGCTGTATTGCTGCGGAGTTAGCTTTGCCTTGAGTTCACTTGCGGTTGGTTTTTTATAGTCTGCCATTGCGCTTGCCGAAGCTCCCATGAGAAGTATGAATAAGAGTAGAGATTGTTTCACAGCCACATTTTCAAGTGGGGCAGCGATAATGTCCAGCATTAGGATGTGGTGTTAAGCTACGCATCCCAGCTTGAGTTATAGCCGAATCAAGATTAGGATTCCCTGCGGGGGGAGCCCCACGATTTTGCGAGATCGGAAAAAATGAAAACCTTTGTCTATTTGACCCTTTGCGTTTCAATTATGTTTGCAGCGAAATTGTCCTTTGCCGCTGCGGAGATCCAGTTGGTGTCCGAAGAGAACCCGCCATTTAATTACACAGATGAAAAATCTGGAAAGTTTATTGGCATTGAAACCGAAATGGTTGAGAAAGTATTTAAACGTGCCGGCGTTAAGTACTCAATGACCTCTATGCCATGGCTGCGTGCCTACAATAGCGCTTTGGGTGAGAATAATACTTGCGTATTTATGACAGCACAGACAGGTGAGCGCCTGCCACTTTTTAAGTGGGTTGGACCCTTTTTAGACGTTGAGTGGGTTGTGTACCAAAAGAAGGGTGTGGACCTTAAGGTGTCATCTATTGAAGATTTGAAGAAGCTTCGAGTTGGGGGCTATTTTGGAGATGGTCCTGTTGTTTTTTTACAAGGAAAGGGTGTTGAGATGGACTTGGTCCAAAACGACGCTCTGAACCCTAAAAAACTTGAGAAGGGTCGAATTGACGCCTGGGTTACCAACAGCGTGAGGGGACCTCTCCTGGCAAAAAAACAAGGCGTCACGGAGCTTAAGAAACTACTGTCACTTAAAGTTATAACTCACTTTGTTGCTTGCAACAAAGGAGTCGCGGATTCCACCATTGAAGCTCTCAATCGAGAGGTTAAAAAATTAAAGGCTTCGGGTTTTATAGAGGATATGAATAAGCCTCGCGGATAAGTAAGTCGAGCAGAAGTAGTGTCATGTTTTATTTTGAGATAATGTGGGGGATCCACAGGTAGGGGTATGTCTATCGGGAGAATAATCTTTGGCACGGAGAAAGGACTTTTTATTTTTGGCATGGGTCTTTAGAAACCTCTTGTTCATCTTTTAAAACAACCACGCGGCTATCTGCAGTTACCAGATTGGCACGTTGGACCTTCCATTCGTCTCCACCAGGAATCAATCTTATATAGACTTTTCCGGCCTCATTCCCAACAACGCTGAATTCATAATTTGCCTCGATCCCGCAACTTGCTTTATGAACCTTATTTCTGCCAAACGGTAAAACAAAAGCGTACTGAATCGGGCCAATTGTGTTGGCTATGGTCTGATTCTCTTCAATAAACTTTTTTGCTTCCTTATAGGAGGAATCAAAAAGCATAAAAACATAAATTCCTACAAAAAGAATGGCTACGGCCCAAAGCGCTCCGGTTAATTTATATCTATCAAATTTAAACACAATAACCTCAGTTCCTAATGAAAAGAGACTTCTATACCACCGCTTACACCAGCGCCCACGCCAATACTCGGAGTTAATACTGGATTAAAAGCAGGTCGATTATAGTAAGCACCATTTGATCCTACTCCAGAACTGGTACTTGCCCCAAGATCAAAAGGCCCAAAGTGAGCACCAATTTCAGAAAATTGTCCTATGGATGTTCCGCTTTGCGAGCACTGCCCGTAAGACGGACTTTGCCCATGAGGATCAAAACTAGCTCCGCCACCTTCTCCAAAACCTGCTCGAAGGGAGCCAAACCAAGATCCATTTGGATTTTGACCAATGGTGAATCCTCCGCCAATGCCCGCATATCCACCAAAAGAAATAGACCACAACCCACTTGGGTCAATAAAGTTAATGGGATCGTTGACAACATACCCATAAAGATTCGTATCGCCCGCGGCAAGCCCAAGAGGATCGCGGCTCATAAACCTGCCAGTAGTCGGATCGTAATGTCTCGCACGGTAGTAGTACCTACCGGATTCCGAGTCGTACTCTCGTCCGGTAAATCCATAGAGGACAGGTAAGAGATCCTCGCTAGGCTGCGGTGAAGGGCGCAAGAGCTCACCAAAATTACCGAAGGCGTTGCTTCGTCCACTGATTTCACCATTAACGACAGAGCCAAGATGATCTGTCATGTAGGCTTTAGCCTCTTTGCGATTTACCTGTCCTAGGTGCTCATCAATACCGCTACTCGCTCCCTGATTGTCGATGTAGAGGGTGACATCATGATCTCCGGACTTGGCAAGAAGGATTTGA
>JAMIQD010000009.1:0-15212 GCA_035914755.1 Pseudobdellovibrionaceae bacterium
ATCGGCGATACCTCTCCGCAAATGCAGGTTAAACTTCTGCGCGTATTGCAAGAAGGAACTTTTATGCCCGTTGGCGCAACTGAGGGACGAAAAGTTGACGTACGAATCATCGCCGCAACAAATCGAAATCTCAAAGAAATGGTTGAACAAGGAACCTTCCGTGAAGACTTGTATTATCGTTTGAATGTAATCAACATCCGCGTTCCACCGCTTCGCGAGCGCAAAGAAGACATTCCATATTTGGTCGACTTCTTCTTGGCGAAAATTTCTGAGACTTCTGGCGGTGCTAAACGCGTTTTAACAAAGAGAGCTCTCGAAAAACTTTATGACTACGCTTGGCCAGGAAACGTTCGTGAATTGCAAAACGAAATTGAAAGACTGGTCGTTCTCTCTGGTGACGAAACAAAGCTGATGGCAGAACTTTTGTCGCCAAAGGTTTTGGAATCTGGTGATAAAAATAAAGTTCAAGGCGCGCGCCTCCAAGGAAAGCTAAAGGATGCCTTAGAAGATCTCGAACGGGAGATGATTCGTGAAGGCTTACGTCGCACTGGTTGGAATAAATCCAAATTAGCAAAGGAACTTGGCATTAGCCGTGCCGGCCTTATTATGAAGGTCGAAAAATACGGTCTTGATAAACGTAAAATCGCCAGATAACTATCTGAAATAATTACTTTAATGACCAAAATATGTGGGTCAGTTCTGAGTGCAGAACCGACCCACATCATTTTTAACCTACTGATATTAGGCGCTTTATCTAAAATGCCGAACACGGCACAGGCTTTGATAATGGAAGTCCTCGTGGGGTTCAAAGGGGCCCAGAGGGACGTCAATGAATACATCTTTGTTAAAGCTGAGACAGTTGCTGGATAGTCGATTCGGGAAGGGTTTTGAACTCCGACCGCTAATGGATATGTCAAAATTAAATTCGCCGAACGAAACGGTCGTTTCAGGCAACGATCTTTATATTCCGATTGTTGTGCAGAATCAGTTTTTAGGTGCCGGAGTGATCCCACACGGCTGGGAACTGTGCGAAGAAAAACAAAAGAGTATTGCACATCTTGTTCGGATGGTTCTCGAGCCAAAACTGTACAATGATTTTCTAGAGCGCCAAGAGGCAAACCTCAGAGGGACTCACAATCAACCGTCAGACGAAATGCGACTTTCCGTCGTTACAACAAAGCGGCCACAGTTTACGACCTCGCTAATTCATCTTCAGGGCCAACAGCAGTTTCTAAAGAAAGTTGCGATGCAGATTCACGAGTTTTCGGGCCGTTGGGCCTTCGTCCCATTTGATGATGTTAAAAAGGACCTTCATACGGCCATGGATCTTTGCGCTCTGGGCGGAATGACCTTATTTGTTGAAAATATTGAGTCTCTCCCCGCTAAATATCAACATCTACTGGCTGAATATACGGGATCTCCCCGTTCTTTAGAAGAGCCTCTTCTCTTATCTTCGTCGATTATTCCTCTGAACGAGTTGGGTCAATTCATCGCAAGTCCTGGACTTCTTAAGGACCTTCTCGCAATTAATTTAGAAGTTAATCGAGCACCACTTAACTCAAGTGTAATGCGCGAAGTGATCGAGCTGGTTTTTGATCGCGGAGAAATTCAAGACCTGCATTAGCTTCTTCTCGATGTTGCCTTGATTTTTAAAGGCTCGTCTGTAACCATAAAGCCTATGGAAGACTTCATTCACTCCTTTTTGAATCGTACACTTGAGAGCAATGACTTCAAAGTCTATTCTTTGGCCGGGGATGCTTCCAACCGCCGTTACTATCGTATTATTCTCGATCACCAGTCTTGGGTATTAATGAGATGGGATCCTTTCGATCCCGAGAGTTATCCGTTTTTAAGTGTCTTAAAGCACTTTGCAAAAGCTGGCGTTCACGTTCCTGAAGTGATCGCTATGACGCCGCCAGATGGCTTGGTCTTGCTCGAGGACCTAGGCGACCTAACGCTGGAGAGAAAATTTTGGGAAAGCCAAAGCCAAGAGTCCTCTCTCGATTTCTACAAAATGGCCATCGACGAGATCGTTAAAATTCATCACACAGCAACTCAGACCCCTGGTGCGTGCTCAGCCTTCAATATTAAATTTGATACAGAAAAGTTTCTTTGGGAGATGAACTACGGCAAAGACAACCTTATCGAAGGTGTTTTGAAATTTAAAATGACCTCTTCTGCCGCTCAAGAATTGCAAAATATATTTACTGATATCTGCGCAAAACTCGATCGCGAGCCAAAAAAAATTGCCCACCGAGACTATCATTCGCGCAATTTGATGATCAAGCTTGATGAAATGATGGTCATCGACTTTCAGGACGCCCGCCTGGGCCCCATACAGTATGACCTAGTCAGCCTGTTTAAAGACTCTTACGTCAATTTAAACGACGAGATGACTAAAACACTAATGGACTATTACTTGGCTTCTTCTAAGCCATTTTTGCCGAGCGACTTCTCTCGTGAGCACTTTGAAAAAATCTACGAACTTCAAAGTATCCAAAGATGCTTTAAGGCCTGCGGAAGCTTCGCTAGTTTTTTCAACTTAAGAAATGACCGCCGTTATCTAAAATATCTTTCGGGCACTCTCAAAAGAGTTCTCAAAAGCTTGACTGAGTTCCCAGAGTACAAACCCTTCGCAGACATACTTCTTGATTCGGGAGCCTTAGACAGAAAGTACGAAACTCTATGAATGTTATGCTCCTTGCTGCCGGAGAGGGAACTCGGCTGCGGCCTTACACATTAATAAGGCCGAAACCCGCGATGCCCTTCTTGAATGTGCCCTTAGCCTCATATCCGCTGGCTTTTTTAGATGGAATGAAGGTTGATCGTTTAATTGTAAACACCTTTCATTTGCCTACTAAAATAGTCGATTTGTTTATTCATATGAATCACGGCGCTCGTCGTTTGCATTTTTCTCACGAAATTAACCAAATCATGGGAAGCGGTGGCGGCTTAGCAGCTGCTCACGATTATTTTCGAAATCAGGGCGATCTTATCTTAATGAATGCCGACGAGGTCATTTTACCTTTTGAAAAGCAGCTTTTGGCAAAGGCCTTTGAACAGCACCAAAAAAACAAAGCGTTTTGTACTTTGTTAACGATGGATCATCCTGATGTTGGCACTAAATACGGAGGCGTTTGGCTCGATCACAAAGATCAAGTTTGTGGATTTGGCAAATCTTCACCGACCATGGATAGCAAAAAGGCCGAACACTTTATCGGCATTCAAATTCTCTCCGAAAAGATTTTCGACTATATGCCAGTCGGTCACCCCTCAAATGTTCTCTATGACGGCGTGACAAAGGCCATTCTGGCCGGACAAGTCGTTCAGCGCTACAAAGTGGATTGCCACTGGTACGAAACCGGAAATCCAAAAGACTTTTTATCGGCAACTTCGGATGTTTTAAAAATCCTTGCTGACACCGAATCCGGCTCTTATACAAACGCCTACTTACAGCGATTGCTTGAGCGATTTAGCAAAGAGACTCCTCTCCTTGAAAAAAGGGGGGACCTCACTTTGCTAAAAACTGCTAGTAGCACGATCGCAGATGACAGTTCTCTTTCGGGTTTTGCTGTTCTCGGAAGTCACTCTCGGATTAACGCCAAGTCTTCGCTCAAAAATGTTGTCATCGCTGATAACATTACTGTTGCCAGCGAGACTTCCGCAGAAAATGAAATTTTTTTAGAGAATAATTGAGCCGCCCTCTATTTTTGCAATAATGCGGCATCGTCCAAGAATGTGCTTTGGCCCTCTTTGACTTTATATCGGCGGGTCATCATTTTAAAAATGCTATCCCCGGCAACGCCGATAGGTTCGCCGTTATAATCTTTTTGCATTCCTGCAACTTGGGCAGGGTCACGATCAATGCCAAGTTTTGATCCGCCAGAACCGGCCGCCGCGTAGGGGTTTGTCTCGGAGCTACTACCACCATTAAATCCGCCGCTCCCGCCACCGCCGCCACCTTCTTCTTCGCTGGCGACCGAGGTTTTGTTGAGGCCCATCTTATCGAGTTTTTTCATAGCATCGTCTTGAATTTTTTTTTCCATACCCATTATGCTATCAATCATTCCTTTTGACATGCCTGCTGCGGCCATTGCGCCGGGGCTATTGAAGTCACTCGGCTTATAGGTTTTACCAGAGGCGGTGGTCACTATTCCGGTTTTTGAATCCCAGCTCATCCCTTTTGAGGGATCAGCATTCGTCATGGCATTGCCAAAGTCATATCCTGGTTTGAGTTCTGGATCGTTCAATAGTTTGTTAACAGCATTCGGGTCATAGCCACCGTTGTAATTAATATCCGTCATTCCCACTGTCCCACTAGCTTGGCCGGCAGTTTTTCCATCGGCCTTTGCTTGCGCGAGGTTTGCCATGCCCATGGCTAAGAAGGAGGGAGCCATGGCGCAGCACCCCTTCGGGCAACTAGAAAAACACTGGTAAGCCGTAACGAGATTTACCGCGCCAACAGCCATGTTGATCATTTGGCCTGACTGATTTGATTTTTGAGTATTGGCTGCGGAATCACGAATATTGCCTGTGTTTGTTTGCGCGCTGGCAGTCGTGATTGCAAAACAGAGCGCCCCTGAAAATGAAATGGTAGATCGAATTAAAAGTTTCATGCTACTTTCCTAACAAAGAAGAATTGTTTTCGCGATAACGTTCGCGCACTTTTTCCCAGTTGGATTTTCCGTCCGGGGTGGTAATACCTTTATTCCCGCCATGTCCTGCGATTTGATTGCCATTCGGATCTTTTTGCCCACCCGGCAAGTAGTCTCTAAGGGCCTTGTCATCATCGCTGCGTCCGCCGTAGCCGCCGCGGCCACCACCGCCTCCGCCGCCTTCGCCGCCCAAAATATTTGTATTTAAACCACTGCCAGATTTTTGCGCGGCTGATGACCCGGCACCACCAAATGCGCCGCCGCCATCAATTCCAGCACCACGCCCGCCCACTGGCGCCCCTGGTCCCGAAGACCGCCCGTCACCACTGCTAGCGCCTCCTAGGAAATCACCCGTGCTGCCATCAACCCCCGCATCCGCACCATCAACTTTGCCGGGAGTATAGCCTCCCATTTCAGAGGCCCCCATAATATCCGCACGATTCGCATTCAAATTGTTATCAAGACCGCCAGCACACCCCGGCGTACGAGGTGCGGCTTTACATATACAAGTCTGATTATTCAATCGATTCACTTCTATCGTGCAATCCACCGGAGTCGCAGCCGGAGTCGGCGTCGCTACCTGCGTCTTTTTATCGCACTTATTCGACTGCTGCATCGAATTGATCACCCCAATCGCCCCCACCACCGCCGAGGCAAGCTGAGCCCCATAGCTCGCACAGCCTGCATAATGCTTGGCTACAGAATCCCGAGTGCTGGCGTTGAGGTCGGCATCTTTTGCGTTGTTGAATTCTGTTAACGCTGCATTACAGTTTTCTCTCTTAACTATATTATCACTAGTCGGCGGGATGCCTTCGCAAGCCTTGGTAGCGGCCGTGGAACCATTTTTAAGAATTTTTTCTGCGTCGCTGCACTTCAACTGACAAAGTGCTTTTGCCGCCGAACAACCCGCCTGATAAGCAAGAAGAGCCTTGTTTGCTATATCCATTGCTTGCGCAAATTTAGAACAGGCGTCGTTTACTCCGCCACTCAATGTCGCCATTCCCGCTTGAATCAACGGCAATGCTTTCACGATATCAGGGTTGGTATTTTCTCGGCAGATAAATTCAGCAGTTTCAGCTTTGTCTGCGCAGGCCTGTTGATCTTCTGGATATTTGGACACGCCGGGATCGCTCCCCGAGTTCGTTTTAATCTTAGCTGCAGCTGTCGTTATCTTAGTTGCAACATCCCCAGCTACAGCTCCTTTTTTTGGCTCGACCAGCGTCGGAGCACCGGTAATGGGACTTGCGTCGGCATCAGCAGCCTGTCCCCACGCCGCAACCGAACTCAATATGATAAGCCCATGAATTAACATCAAAGACATGTGTTTCATGCTTCTTCCCCAGTCTCTATCCTATCGGACGAAAGTCGTAGAATCTTGAGACAAAAATCATATCGCCTCAAGATGAGACAAAATACGAAATCTACTCCCACAAAAACCCAAAGTGCGTAATACGCTACTGAGTTGCATATTGCGCAACCGCGCTAGGACCCCTTGGCAAAGGCGCCCAAGTGGCGGTATCGTCGTCACATGGTTCGCTGGCTTTATCTTGATCTTAATTCTTTTTTTGCATCTTGCGAACAGCAAGAAAACCCTGCCTTGCGCGGAAAGCCCGTGGCCGTTGTGCCTATGATGGCCGACACAACCGCTGTTTTGGCTGCCAGCTACGAAGCCAAAGCCAAGGGCATTAAAACAGGAACGCTCGTGCGAGAGGCGAAACGGCTTTGCCCCGGATTGCAATTGGTTAAGTCCCAGCACAAAACATATATCAGCTACCACCAACAAGTTCGCGATGTCGTTGAGAGCTGCGTTCCTATTCACTCCGTTTGCTCAATTGATGAATTTGCCTGCGAGCTGACCGGGTCTCAGCAAAATCTGGACGTCGCAAAAACCTTGGTCCTTAAAATCAAAAAAGAAATCCGCGAACGCGTCGGCGTCTGTTTAACCTCTTCCGTAGGCCTTGCTCCCAATGTGCTTTTAGCAAAAATGGCGAGTGATATACAAAAGCCCGATGGCCTGATTTCTATTGAACCTGAAGAGTTGCCCGCGCGGCTTTTTTCTTTGAAACTTCGAGATATTCCTGGTGTTGGCCCCAAAATGGAGCAAAGAATGAACCAACAGGGGATCACCTCTATGCAGCAACTCCTGAGCCTGAACGAAAAACAAATGCATGGCGTTTGGGGCAGCCTCGTTGGTAGCCGCTATTATTATCTATTGCGCGGCGCCAATATTTTGCTACCCAAAAATAAAACTCAAAGCATAAGCCATCAGCATGTGCTGCCGCCAGACACTCGTTCTTGGGAGGGCGCCTTGGGCGTTGCACAAAAACTTCTTTCTAAAACGGCAATTCGTCTGCGTAAAGAAGCTTTGCTTACTAAGCGCCTAAGCCTGCATATTAAGTTTATTAATTATCATGAAAAATTCGAAAGATCCGTTAAGCTTCAAGAGACCCAAGACACCTCCCTGCTTCTTACTCATCTGAACCGGTTTTTTTCTGAATTAGATCGCAAGCACAAACCCCTTATGGTCTCTGTGGTGCTCTCTGATTTTAGCAAAGCCGAAGCTCATCAATTTTCTTTTTTCGAAAACACTAAACGCGAACAGATTTTTGGCGTGGTCGATAAAATCAACGAAAAATTTGGCAAGGACACCGTTTACCTCGCCTGCCTTCAGGATAAAATGAATGTTGCGCCCACAGCCATTGCCTTTTCGCGTATTCCAGAGCTTGAGGAATAAGCCCTACGACTATCACCAGCTTTACTTCGGTGGTGGATTGATGATTCTGCCGGGGCTTGTGCCTTCTCCGCCGAGATCGAGGTCCTCAGAGTAGAGATAATCAGAAGAGACCATCTTGACCGAGTACCCGGTACGCCCGCCAATGATGCAATCGCCTGAAGTCGCAACATATGCATTTCCGCTTTTTGTTGGCTTTGTAAGGCATTTGCCAAAACGGTCAGTATCGAGAGAGTAGTCTTTTAAATTCTTTCCGACCCACGAAGTTAAAACTTGAGATACATCTAGCGCCACATAAAGAAGTTTTTTATCAAAATCCACCTTAGGCTCCGGAATCTGTGGGTTGTCAGTCTTAACAAACTCAAGCGCCTTGTACTGCTCACGTACACTATACTCAGTGTAATTTTTGTTTCCCATGCGCACACCCAAATCAGGACGCACTAAATATTTAAATCCGGGAACCTTTTGAATATATCCATCGTTAATTTTTTTATAATAATTCTGGTAAAAATCGGGCTCAATCGAATAATAAGTCAGATCAAATTGATCCGGCAAAATCGCCGCAAGCTCAAGTGACCGCATTCGCGGATAAGCATCTTGCTCGTTATCCCAAGCTAAAATATCTCCGGTCTTTTTTGTATTAAATTCGTCTTGAAGATGATTCCAGTGATTGAAGTTAGGCTCATCTGATTTTTTTGAGTCTGGCGGTAAACTATCAAGTGCCAAATTCGTAGGTCTATTACTCCATGTTGTATCTAAGTTATAAATCGCTCGTCCCCACTGGCCAAGAACAGCGCGAGACCTCATCCCGGATTTGTCACCAACATAGCGACTGTAATTCGGCGCCCTCGAGGGATCTTGGTAATTTGCAACCTGCCCCTTGTCACTTAAACGTGTTGGCAAGAGCGGATCGGTACGCTTGCCGCCATTCGATTGGGGCGAGCCACTCGACCACACGGCATTGTACCAAGGGCCAATCTTGCCCCCGAAGGGCTTTGCAAAGGCCTGAGCTTTTAATTTTACACCATTCAGGGGCATAAACGGAATGTTCGGCGTCGTCTCTGCCTTGACCCCAACGTAGGCCATACACCAAGGGTTTTTTTCGAAGCCAACTGAACTATTATAGGGAGCCTCGCGCTGACCAATAAATTGTGAGAGGTTCGTAATTTGTTGCGCAAGGACGCCATTATCGTAAAATGGCATCGTGACTTGTCGTTCATTACCAAGTTCTTTTGCCTTGGGATCAATCTTTAAACCATTACATTCCGAATCCATAAAGGCAAATGCTGGCGCAATCTTAATTTCAGAAAGCCATTTCGCCGCTTGTGTTGCGCTCTGGCCAACAGCATTACAGCCCTCCTGACCGAGGCCGTTAATAATAGTCAGTTTTAAATTGCTTCCTTTGGCTTTGTTGGTCTCCGTTAAGTTGTTCTCTAGAGTTGCGCGAATACCCTCACTTGCATATTCGCCATTGATCTCGCGAAAGTTATCGGGGCTCTCGCTCACCCCACGTGATAACATATTGATCAACTGTTTACGCTCGCCCTGGTCTCTGTTGAAGGCCACCAGAAACTCGCCGAGCAAAAAATAATTAAACTGACCAACGTACCGGCATCGTTCATTTGCGCTGTTTAACGCCGCCGTCGCTGCCGACGAAATCGAGGCGTTCAATGAGAGAAATCCCGCGATCACTGGCGGTGGTCTAAATAGATTTATCGTCCGCAGCGAGCTCTGGTACTTACAAGTACTTTCGCTCCCCGGCATCGGATGAAAGGGCACGTAGGTTACACAAAAAGCGGGAGCTTCATAATAATCCTTCTCTGCCCCCGTCAGATCTTGCGGGTATCCGTCATAATCGTCTGAGGCAATTTGCCGCGAAATTTTATTATATGGGTGCAGACTGTAATCCCCCGCCGTGCCCAATTGCCGATATCGCCATGAGAGTAATTTCCAGCTCTGACGAATTTGGTAATTTGTGTGGGCAATCGCGTTCAACATCTCAGCTTGCTTTGCAGCGCCATAGTAAGCTGCGATATCCACAGAGTTTTGCAAATTAATTTTGTGGTGAACCAAAAGACCCACATTGATAATCATCGCAAAAAATAAAAATAACACCGGAAAGATGAGTGCAATAAATATTGCAACCTGTCCTCTATTGTTGTGTATGCATGAGTGCCCTGTGTTCTTCATAGCGTCTCTGTATTCTCGCTGATTCTAGACGCGGGGGCAACTTAGTATGAGAACCGGACCTTGAACTCTTTGACATCATCTCCTAGTGAAGTAGACTTTTATCCGTGACACACAGGAGGTCCCAGACCATGGTCCGCATTTTTATTTTCAGTCTTGCTGTAGCTTTTAGCCCACTTGGCCACGCAGAAGTTTTATTCGAAGGGTACTCCAAAATTTTAGCGAACAGCACTCCGATTGGTTACATCATTTCTAAATACGAATATGATGCAAAATCGAAAAGATTTGTTTCGACCTACTTTTTAAAAACTGCTGGGCAAGGGACAGAAATCACTGAGAGTCTCAAGGCCACAGCCAATACGGAATTAGCCCCCCTTTCGTACGAATACACCACCATTGTTGGTAAAGACGTCAAAACCATTGATGCGAAATTTAACGGTCAAAAAATGACCGCAAAGGTAAAATCCGGAAAAAAAACACAAACTATTCGCAAGGATATTCCAAAAGGCACTTTTTTGAGCACCTTCTTAATTTATCTTATGCTTAAAAGCAATGAGGGCCTTAAAACAAACTCGAGCTACGATTACAAGGCTATCGCAGAAGAAGACGCCGAAATATATTCGGGCCAAGCCACTGTTGGCAAAGAAGAATCTTTTTTGGGACTCAAGGCCTTTAAAGTACAAAATAAGTTTAAAGATATTCACTTTGTTAGTTTTGTTAACGAACGCGGAGAAGTTTTAGGAACGAACTCTGTCTCTCAAGGGGTCGCAACGGAGCTTGTTGCTGATCCAACAACTGCAACCAATAGTTTTCCGCTCAGCGCGGCTATTTTGAAGCAGCTCTTTGGCGAAGTCCCCGCTGGAAAAACCAATATGCTTTCTAAAAGCGAGGGTCTGAACACACAAAACCCGGGCAAGCAACTTGGAATCCCGCAAGGACAAGGCATTCAGCTAAAGAGCCAGCCCGCAAATACACCCCCTCCTGCAGGTAAATAACTAAGAGAGGACTGAGATGTGAAGAAACTTATTGGCCAGCATATGATAACCGGAGTGGCCGGCCACGCGCTCGCTGCCGACGAAAAAAAGTTTATTGTTGATAATAACATTGGTGGAGTGGTTTTGTTCGGACGCAACGTCGCAGAGCCAAAGCAAGTTCGAGAGCTCTGCGCCGAAATTCAGGCTCTACGCCATCAAACTCTCTCGAGAGCTCCCCTCTTTATTGGCATCGACATGGAAGGCGGACGGGTTGCACGACTAAAGCCTCCATTTACACAGTGGCCCCCATTAAAAACTCTGGGTGATTTGGACAATGCCACTGCGACTTTTCATTTTTCAAACAAAATGGGTCTCGAGCTTAACGCTGTCGGAATTAATCTAGACTTTGCCCCTTGCGTGGATGTTTTCAGTAATCCCAAAAATACTGTCATCGGAGATCGCTCTATCGGTTGTGACCCCGAGCTCGTCGCGAAACATGCCTCGGCGCTTGTTAGAGGATACATAAAATCAAATATCATTTCTTGCGTTAAACACTTCCCTGGTCACGGCAACACTCTTATCGACAGTCACGATGACCTGCCCGTTGAAGATGCGGACTTACAACGACTCGAAGCTTTAGAGTTGATTCCATTTAGGCGCTCATTTAAAGCCCGTGTCGATATGGTTATGACCTCCCATATTCTTTTTAAAAATATTGATAACGACTGGCCCGTAACTTTATCTGAAAAGTTTTTAAAGAAAATTCTGAGAGAGCAATGTCGATATCGCGGCCTCATTGTTTCGGACGATCTCGATATGAAGGCCATGTCAAAGCACTACGATCCTAAAAAAATTCCTGTGCGAGCGATGCAGGCCGGCGTTGATTTGCTTCTGTACTGCAATGAGCCGGCATCTCCACCGATGGCCCTCGAAGCTCTCTCTCAAGCGTTGGCCTCGGGCGAACTCAACAAGGCGGACCTTGAAGCCTCTTATAAGCGCATTATCGAGGTCAAGTTGGATCGCATACCTTATCCGGATCCAATGCCGTTAGAAGAAGCCTTAAAAATTGTCGGCAATGCTGATCACCAAAAAATCGCCCAGGCCTTAGCTAAGGGCGAAGTTCCAGCAGGCCTTATTGAAGCTTAATCTGAATTCCTGGCGCTTTGTCATCTGCACGAATACGAATGATATTGACCGCGTTTCCGCCTCCAGCTCCCGCATGCCCCTGACTTGTTAGCACGACTGCCGACAGGTCGGGCGCGATAGCTAGCCCCACGGCATAGGGGTCAACATTCATTCTCGAAAAAACTTCTAAAGTCTCTGAATCAACAACCACTAACTCGGATGTCTGATTTACGGCTACAAAAAGAAATCGGCCCTTCGGCGAAATGTCCAAAGTGCGCGCCCCCTTACCAACAACAGCTGACTTCCACTTGGGGCCGTCAATGCGTCTGCCGTGAGCGCTTTCTAATGCCTGAATAACTTTCTCAAGAGACGCTTTAGAAATGACCCCGGCCTGATTAGAGCTTGCGTAAATAGTTTTACCATCTGGGCTCAACACTAAATGTCTCGGCGTCGACGCAATATTCATAATCGAGCCTAAATACTTTTGACTCGGAATATGAAAACCTGCAATCCCGCCCTTGCCCATGCGAGCAACAATCAAATACTGACTGTCCGGAGAAAAAATGGCTCCTCGCAAACAAAATCCACAGGTCGAATCGCGATCCGTTCCGGCAAGATCTTCTTGGCTGAGTTGCTTTTCAACAGTCATATGCCCGACATATCGATACCTGCGCGGATCTCCGCTTGAAGTGTCAATCAAACTCACGGTATTGTCGCCCCAGTTAACAACAGCGACATGCCGACCATCCGGAGAAGCTACTACATACTTTGGAATCGGCCCGGTCGGCATCACGCGCACGATTTGGTCAGACTCTGTGTCAATAATAGCGATTGCGCTGGGAGATTGAGCCGAGACATCCCAGTCTCGACGGTAGTATGGCACCCACAAATATTTTCCGTCCGCCGAAAGCTCGCTTTCCACAGGTTTTCCCACAAACTCATCGCGTTTTCCGCTCGAAGGCTCTGAATAATACTGATAATCAAAGTCCCCAACATCATATCGAAACAACTCGGCTCGTGAGGACGAAAATCGATGACTGATAGACTTCATCTTTTTTAAGCCTGGCCAGGAATAGACAACGGTCTTTCCACCCTCGAGGGAGTTGATGTAAATCTTTTTTGCATCTGCCGAAAAGCGCACTGACTTAGGCGAATAAATCTCGCGATCCACGATCTCAACCAGACGCTTTGTCTTAGACTCGCCCTGACCTATACGCGCGTATTGACTAAGAGAAATAATCTCTTGCTCTTGCGCTACTGCTACCTGGCTTAAACACAAAACCGCTGTCAAAACTGTTAACAATTTTCTTTTTGATTTCATCCCGTTGGGATTAGCAATTATGTTGCCAAAACGGCCGAGAATGAAGTTTTGCGCATATCACATCAATCGGATCCTTAAAAACACCCTCATGTTTGTACTTTGACACAACTCCGGAAGACCTCGCACAAGTTTCGTTGCCTCAATTTTTTGTTACACTTAAGGTGTTCGGATGAAAAAAATTTTAATGGTAGCCATGTCCCTAAGAAAAGAATCCTACAACAAAAAGCTCATTGGCTGTGCTCATAAAATTTTGTCTAGAAAGAGTACATCCTGCCAGTGCGAAGTAATTTCGTTCAATGACTTTAAAATGGTGGTTTACGACGCTGAACTCGAGCTTCAGAACGGAATCCCTGATGAAGTCAAAAGTCTCGGAAAAATAATTAGCGCCGCCGATGCTCTTATTATTTCAACCCCAGAGTATAACGGTGGGATACCCGGCCCATTTAAAAATGCTATAGACTGGGTCTCAAGGATTTCGCCCATGCCTTGGTCGGAAAAGAATGTTTTATTGCTTGGAGCATCGCCTGGCACATTAGGTGCGATTCGCGGGCTTTGGCACTCGCGGGTTCCACTAGAGGCTGTCGGTGCCTTTGTCTATCCTGAGATGTTTGGTCTCTCTCTGGCGCACCAGGCCTTCGATGAGCGTGGGCTATTGAAAGACCCTTCGACGTCGGAGCGATTTGAAAAATTACTGTTTAAATATCAAGATCACGTCAAGTCCTTAGATCACTTCACTCGCCAATCTCTTGAACTCTAAATTTTGTTATTTTCTTTATAAGAGAGTAAGGAATCGGCTGGTCTAAAGGAAATTTAACAGAACCTTTTGCCGAGGCATATTTAGATAACTCTGATTTAAAGTGGTTAATTCCAGAAGGCGATGGATAAAACCCAATGTGAGTCTTGAACGCCGAGAAGTGCACTAGGTTCTTACCGTTCATTTTAAATGTTGGAATTCCGTATGCAAAAGATGAAATGAATTTATCAACATTTTTGCTGGGCATACTCATGTTTCTACCGAGACCCAGAAAATTTACAAGTACTTGTTGTTGCTGCTGCGTTGATGGCTACAAAAATAAAAAAAGTGGCTCTGAAAGCTTCGTCCCTGCTCGCAACTCCAGTTTAGCCTGGTTGCCCACTTACCAGGACTTTGGTATTACCAAGCCCTTAACAGAATCTATCTAAAAACCTAACCGCAAGAACTTAATAAAAGTAATAAAACTAAAATTAAGACCTGCAGATTTTTTATGGATAGCCGAAAAGAAATCACGGGTGATTTTCTTTTCATAGGATCCTCCTTTGTTAGAGGGAGTCTCTTATCCTTAAAAGCGGCTTTCAGAGCCGCTTTTTCTGTTTGCAAGTACGTACCAGGTTTTAATTGAGAATAGCGTTAGATGAGTACGAAGCCAGTCCGATTTCGGGTTACCTGAATCGAAAAAATGTAATTCCTACAGTAACTCACCAAACTGTGGCCACATAGCAAGCACCATGCGCACGCCAGCTAGCATTAACTAACAGCAGATGACCCAAAGCTCTGGCAGGGTCTTTGCTTTTCTTTTTCGAGACAGGACAGGAGTGTCTATGGAATTCAAAGGTCTGCAACATTCAGAAGCAAAAAATATCGACCCCGTTTACCTCGGCCCCGAGACTACTAAGTCAGGTCGTTTTATAACACTTTCTGTGCTGATCCACGCTGCAATGGTGGCGGGGGTGACTCTAATGGGAATTCCGGTCTACGAGTCGCCTGTTAAAGACGTCGTAGAATTTGAGGTTGCAAGCGACAAAACTGGGCCAGCGCCTATTCCAGATGGAAAGCCCGACATAGCACCAAGCCAAGGCCCCACATCTCCTCCGGTCTCCCCCCCTATCGCTCTAGCAGAAGAGCCCCTAAAAGAAGCCGCTGTAATTGCAAAGCCAACAAGAACAGTAACCGCGCCACCCGCTCCTCAACAAAAAGTGGTGACTGCAGCACCTGAGCCCATCCTTGCCCAAGCCTCGCTTGACGACATCCAAACCCCTGACCTCGAGACCTCAGACAGCGGCGAAGTCGAAGTAGCAAAACTTGATGATAAAGACCTCGATGATGACTTCGAAAAAGTAGATCAGACACATAGCAAGGTCGTCGAGCAAGCTCAGCAAGAACTTGAAAATGAGGCCGAGAGCGTGGCTGCGGCCAACGAAGCCGCCCTCGCCCAAGCCGAAAAAGAAAACCAAGAGCAAGC
>JAMIQD010000010.1:0-5960 GCA_035914755.1 Pseudobdellovibrionaceae bacterium
TGATTTGATTTTGGAGGGGCTGCTATCAAATAAGCGAACGGCGAGTTTTATGCTTAGTTATGCGTATCGCTTTGGAGGAGGTCTCAGGTGAGGTTTGTTTTTGTGATTTTTGTAGCGGTTATGCTTTCTGAAGGGGCTCGGGCCTTTACGTTGAACTCCTCAAGTGATTCTATGTTTCGAGGTTGGCAAAATCCCGAAGTAACTTTCAATGTGAACACCTCTAATTGTCCTGCGGGAATGGACGTTCCAGGACTGATCCAAGAGGCGGTAAAGGTATGGAACAATGTTGCCACCAGCCGAGTGAAAATATCTTACAACAGCTCCACGACAAGCACGACCTTTGCAAATCCGACCACGGTTTATTGCGAGACTAACTTTCAGGGCGTGACCGGGGCCGATCACGATTATGTTCCTGCGGCAGCGGCGGTGCAGCCATCGGGGCATTATGCTGTGGGAGGTTTGCTCTATCTGAATGTTTCTGGCGGGCAAGCCAATATAAGTCTTTACGATCGAACTTCGCTTTTAGTGATAATTGCCCATGAAGTAGGTCATATTTTGGGGCTCGGACACTCTCAGCAGCCCTCGGCTTTGATGTACTTCGATGCGGGCAGCAAGCAGTATCTCACTCTCGGCCAGGATGACATCGATGGGTTGACTTATCTGTACCCTCGCAATGAATTTGGCGGCGACAAAATGATGGGCTGTGGTTTGGTGGGGAGCTCTGTGTCTTTGCCCCGCCCACCAAGTAGTGGTTCTTTAGCAGCGCTTGGCTTGTTGTTACTGTTGCCGCTTTTAGTCTATGCGCGTTTGCGGTTTTTTGTTTTTTCAGGGCGATCTTTTCATTTTCAAAAGAAGTGATTGGCAGCCACCATACAAAGTTCGACCGGTGGCCTCATAGCGAGCCTCGTAGGGGTAGATATCATCACTCATGCCATTATTTCCCTTAAAGTTCAGATCGAGTTTTTGCAGGGTCTTGCCCTCTTTAGAGGTTAGCTCAAATTGGCCGGGGCCTAAAATTTGAAAGGACACATCTTTAATGACCGCGGGAGCGTTTTCGCCGAGGGTTGTGATTGTCAGGCTTTGATCGTTAAGCGTGTAGGTCGTTGATATAAAAGGTTCTGTGAAGTGGCAGGTGATGACATCCGCAAGCGCTTGCGAGGAAGTCGTCAGCGCGAGGATGAGAGCAAGAGCAAACGTGAGCTTTGTCATGGGAACTCCTCTAGAGTGGTGTTACGGGTTGTTGGTATAGCCTATTTTCGCCGGGGTTTTTATCAAAATAAAAGTGGGGGTAATAAATATATATAGATCTGGAACCACTGCCATGTGGCAGTGGGGTTTGTTCAGGTCTGCGAGTTCATAACAAATCAAGAGCTGGGAGCTTTTCCTCCGGAAAAAGAGGGGGCCAGGGGAAAGCGGCAGGATTTTGCAGACGCATGAACAAATGCAAAGCCACAGGTGTAAAGCGAGAGGGGAGAGTGCATGGAGAGAGTCTTAGAAAATCAGTTACGGATTTTATGCCCAACCTTCTTAGGTGGGGAATCATTTTTAGAAAAGTCTCCTCATAATCCGAAGAGGTCTTGAAGGGATCGAGATAACAGTGCAAAGACTCCACGGGAAGAATGTTTTTCTTCAAGGTGAAGAACTTGCAAAAGGCCAGGGCTGTGCCCGGGTCCTCAGCAATAGCATAGCGGGGCGCAAGACTGAATTTTCTGAGAATGACCAGGGCGCGCTTTGAGAAGCTCTCTTCAGATAAGAGTCGGTGGCCCTTTGATATTTCTAGAAAAATAGCCTCGTTGCCCCGAAGAGAAATCTGCGGGGTGAGTGAGTAAAATAGTTCAGCGATATTTTTGAGTTGAGGACAGTTTCCAAAGTAAAGGCATAGAACTTTCATGGAGAGCTCCAATATATTCCCTGAGCAATTAAAGCCCCAGGGTTTTTGATTTATATTTTTTAAAAATCTCTAGTAGCGAATCAGCCCGCAGAAGATGCCTTCAATATGAAAGTTCTGTTCTGGCTTTACCAAAATAGGAGCGTACTTTTCGTTGGCGGAGTGCAATTCGAAGCCACTCCGCTTTTTGTAAAAGCGCTTAATTGTGGCTTCGTTGTCGATCATGGCGACAACGATCTGACCATTGTCTGCAGAGTCTTTTTTGCGAATCACAACGATGTCTCCTTCGAGAATTCCCTCGTTGATCATGGAATCTCCGATGACTTCTAATGCGAAGTATTGGCCACCGCCTTTAATCATGGCCTCAGGCACATCGACGTGTTCTTGCACTTTGGTATGTTCAATCGGACGACCGGCGGCCACGCGGCCAAGAAGGGGGACTCCACTTTCAACGAGCTCAATATTACCCCAGGAGCGAGACTCGCGGCTGATAAAGCCCTTTTTCTCAAGGGCACTGATGTAGTCTTGAACTGTGCCAACAGATTTGAATTCAAAGTGCTTGGCGATTTCATTGAGGGTGGGAGCCCGTTCATTTCTTTTTAAGAAGGCTTGTATAAAATCAAAAACTTTTTGCTGCTTTTGCGTGAGAGAAAAGCTGGGTGTTTTTGTCATACAAGCCTCCTTGGAGGGGGTTAGCGAAAACCGTATGTTTTCCATACATTCGAATATACCGTATTTTTTCCATAAGTTTAGAAAAAAATGCCATGGCATGCGGCAGCATCGCTGAAAACCTTCAAAAGTCTAGTTTGAGACCTTTACTGCTGTTTAAGCATGATCTCCGCTAGCTGCTTGCTGAATTTTTTTGGATCCGGAATCGCAGAACCCTCGTTGAGCAGAGCCTGCGAATAAAGAACCTCGGTCCAAAGTTTTTGTTGATCAGTATTCAGGCTGAGCATTTTTTCGATCACCGCATGCTTCGGGTTGATCTCAAGAGTGCGCTTCGGCGCAGAGTTCGGATACTCCTGTCCCATCTGCGAGAGAATTCTCTGCATATGAGCCGAAGGATCATTAGCGGCACCAACGAGGACGGCTGGGGTTTCAGTCAGGCGATCGGAGATCTGCACTTCTTTGATTTGGTCTTTGAGAGCTTCTTTCATGGACTCCATCAAGGGCTTGAATCTTTCGAGGAAGGATTTTTTTTCTTCTTCTTTTTTCTTTTTTTCTTCGTCGGTATCAAGATCGAGGTTTTCTTTCATCACGGAGTGCAGGTTTTTGCCTTTATACTCTCGCAAGGCATCTGTAACCCATTCGTCAATAGGATCAGCAAGCAGCAGAACTTCGTAGTCCTTTTCTTTGAGCTTCTCGAGATAAGGACTATCACTCATTTTTTTGAAATCATCGCCAGTTATAAAATATATTTCTTTTTGTTCGGGTTTCATGCGCGCAACATATTCGTCTAAAGTGGTCCAAGCTTCGCTCTGAGTGCTTTTGAATAAAGCTAGGTCCTGTAGCTTTTCTTTGTTCGGAATATCTCCGGGGAAGCCCTCCTTGAGTGTGGAGCCAAACTCTTTCCAGAAAGTTTCGTATTGACCGCGCTCTTTGAGTAGGAGCTCTTTTAAAGAGCTGAGAACTTTACTTACGATATTTTTGCGGATTTGCGTGACCTGACGATCCTGCTGCAAAATTTCCCTAGAAACATTCAATGACAAATCACTGCTATCGACAAGGCCCTTTACGAAGCGCAAGTAGGGAGGGAGAAGATCCTTGCAGTCCGCCATAATGAAGACTCTTTTGATATAAAGACTGAGGCCATACTCTGTGTCGCGCATGTTAAAATTCCATGGCTTTTGCGTCGGAAGATAGAGCAAGGCATTGAACTCCATGGTGCCTTCGGCTTTGTAGTGAATGGTCTTTAGGGGGTCATTCCAGTCATGGCTGACATGGTGGTAAAAATCTTTGTACTCTTCAGGAGTTACTTCTGAAGGAGTTTTAAGCCACAGAGCTTTTTGGCTATTTAAGGTTTCTTCTTCGTTCTCGCCCTTCATGCGGATTGGGTAGGCGATAAAATCAGAGTACTTTTTGACCAGAGACTTTAAAGTCATAGCATCTGTAAAATCTTCGACTTCCTCTTCTTCGGCGAACTTTTTAAGGTGAAGAGTGAGCGTGGTGCCATGACCTTCAGCGCGAGGAATTTCGTCGATGCTGTAGGTGCCATCACCTTGACTTTCCCAGAGAGTGCCAATGGATGTTCCTGCTTTTTGGGTGTGCAAAGTGACTTTGTCAGCCACCATAAACGAAGAGTAGAAACCCACGCCAAATTGGCCAATAAGCTCAGGGCGCTCTTTGAGCTCGTTATTGAGCTGAGCGAATTTTTTTGTACCAGAGCGGGCGATGGTGCCGATATACTCCACCACTTCGTCAGGGCTCATGCCGACGCCATTGTCGATAATTTTTAGCGTTTGAAACTCTTTGCTCGGCTCGAGGCGAATTTGCAAATCTGTTCCTGGAGTCAAGATGTTGTCTTGAGTGAGAGAGAGAAATTTAACTTTATCAAGAGCGTCGGAGGCATTAGAGATCAACTCACGTATGAAAATTTCTTTATGTGAGTAAAGAGAATGAATCATGAGATCTAGCAGTTGTTTGATTTCAGCGTTAAATGTTTGGGTTTGCTTAGCCATTTGTTCGATCCTTTCTGTTAGTAATTAAAATTCATTTTTGATTGTAGGTTCGCCGGAAGAGGCGGAACTTTGGAGCGCGGAATTAAAAAAGTGCTCAAATTAAAAAAGTCCGTAAATATTTTGTGCTTTTCGGTGGCTTGCTTGAGATAAGTATGCCCTGAAGAGCCACCAGTTCCAATTTTTTGACCGAGCATTCGGTGAGCCATCAGCGCATGTCGGTAACGCCACTGTGTGAGGAGTTCGTCGATGTCCATCAGTGCGCTCAGGATCTGAAATGGCACATGAAAAATCGGCTGTTCGCGGTAGAGATAGATGAGTAAGGCCCCATGAAAGGCCTTATAAGATAAGTGAAAGTGTCCTTCGTCTTGAAGTTTTTTGTATTCAGACTCATTAAATAAAGATTGAAAAGTTTTCTCAGACGCTTCAATCATTTCGATATTTTTTGCTTTCGCTTCTTCGTTGAGGTGGTTGTTTTTGCGGACAGTGTCTTTATCCCCAGCGAACATTTGTTCGACAGCTTTTTGATAGGCGCTCCAGAAGTCGAATTCTTGGTTTTGCAAAAAGGGAGTGCGCGCGAGCCATTTGTCGACCACTTCAAACAGAGAGTCCTTGGCGAGGGCTTGTTGTACAATTTTTTGCTGATGTTCAGGGAGATGTTTATAGAAGGGAGTTTGGTTGTATAACAAACGGTCCTTTTCTTTGAGTCCTAACTTGGTTTCGAGCAAGCGAAACTGAACACTTTGAAAACCTGAGGCGGGATATAAAAAATCCCGGAACTCCAAGAAATCAAGGGGGGTCATGGTTTCCATCACGTCGATTTGTCCCATCACGAGTCTAAGAATAGAGATCACTCGCTGAATGCGAGCAGAGGCAATCGCCATATTTTTTTCAGCAATTGTTTGTTTGCCGAAAAGCTCTAGTACGGAATCTAGTTCGAAGAGGATTTGTTTGAACCATAGTTCATAAGCTTGATGAACGGTGATAAAGAGCATTTCGTCGTGAGCTGGTTGCCCGAGTTCTTCGCTCCGGCGCTGTTGAATTCCAAGGAGAGAGTCGAGTTTTAGGTAATCATGGTAGTGGACGGGAGGGTATTTCATCGAGAGAGCTCCTTGAGGCTTTGACTAAAGCCATCGATATCTGCGAGGGTTGTGTCCCAGCTGGTCATCCAGCGGCACTCATAAGTGTGTTCATTCCAAACATAAAAAAAATATTTTTCACGAAGAGGTTTTATCCACTCTTTCGGGATTTTAGCAAAGACGGCATTCGACTCTCGGGCCTGAGTGAGTTGGACGCCGCTAATTTTAGAAACTTTAAGGGCGAGAGATTCTGCCATTGTGCAAGAGTGCGCGGCGATGTCTTTCCAAAGATTATTTTTAAAGTAGGCACTAAATTGT
>JAMIQD010000011.1:0-5725 GCA_035914755.1 Pseudobdellovibrionaceae bacterium
CACTTAGCTTTACTGCGACGTCATTTATCAGCTGCGCTGGTATAAAAGTTATTAACCCCAACGACCAAAACGAAAATTCTGGGACGTTGGCCCTTGATATAAGCGGCGGGCAGGCTAAATTACTAGCCACCTATACCTGCAAATTAGAATCCGTAGGCACTCGAATCTCGGCAGTTGCTAAGAGCGAAGGTGAAGCTCGCAATGAAGTTATTGCCAAATGCCACGACAGAACACTTTTTTCTATTTGCGATTCCGAAAAGGTGACCTGCGAGAAAAACTAGGTGATGGATAAATAGCTGCCAACGCCCTTACCACCGAAATTCCAAAAAATACCAAAAAGTTGGCGCATCGCATGCCCAAAAAGAATGGCGTACCTTCAAGCCCTGTGATCTAATTTTCACATAAAAATCATGGGTTGGGGATGGACAATGCTTCGAATTTTGTTTTTTTGCTGCGCTTTTGTTTTTAGTGCTGGAGCTTGGGCTCAGACGCCGAGTGAATCCTCAACTGAAAGTATCGTTTCTGGGGTTAATGCCAAAGGCGAGAAAGTCTTTTTGGTGCGCTATCTCGAAGACAGGCTTTGGGTGGTTGATGAGATCGTTCAGCACCGCGATGGATGGCAGGACTTGCTTTCGCGGCACTATGCTCAAGACCGCAGCACTGCTGAACTTACACAACTTCGAATTCAGAAAAAGTACCCCCAGATTCAGAGTGTTAATCCTTCGCTTCAAATCCAATCGACGGCAATCACTCTAAAGGGGGGCTCCCTCTGGGCTACCACTCAAACCTGGAGTTGGGAGTGGGAGAAAAAGTACGCCGAGTGGCTCAGCGAAAATATGACCTCAGACTTCTATAGCAAATACAAGATCGCTACAGACTGCGCAGACGTTGCTTATGCCGCTCGCTGGATCTTCGCCCGCATTCATGGCTTGCCGGCTGCAAATCGGCTCTCTGGAAGCGGCACTCTGTTAACCAACCAGTCTCTGCGCGCCGAGTGGGCTCAGTTGCCGCCGGCAAAAAATTGGTTTGAAGACAAACGCTTCCGCGCAGCACTGAATTACTTGTTAAATCAGACCTACACCCATACTCTGATGAGAGATAGCTATCCCATCGCCATCACCGCTGAAAACTTTTTGCCAGGTGCCCACTACTTGGATTTACGCGATTCTTCTGGCCACACTCAACTGGTTCACCGGGTGGACTTGAGTGAGCAAGGCATAATGCCCTACATAATTATTCAATCCACGGTCCCTCGCAAGGTTAGGGATCTGAATGAGTCCTTATTTTGGGGTCATGATCAGGCAAAAAAGGACCAGAGCGGCTTTCTTCGTATCCTTTGGCCTCAGGTTAAAAATGGAACCTACTCCCTCGAAAAGTCCACAAAAATGCCGGGCTACTCTCTCGAACAATACTCTCCCGATTTTATCCGCGAAAAAGACCGCGCTTACTCAATAGAAATCTTTCTGCGCCTGAATCCGAACCTTAACTTTGTCAAATTGGCAGAGACTGGCTATCAAAACCTCATGCAGATGCTTCAAACTCGCGTTGGTATCGTCGAAGAGGGATATCGTCAATGTCCGAATCATTCGTGTCTAGCGGACGGCCAGCGCTACGACGACTGGAGCACGCCCTCAAGAGACAAACATCTTCTCGAAGTGATCTCACAACTCGAAATGCTCAGCTCTCTCCCCCTGCCCCCTCAGGTAAGAAACGATATCCAAAAAGTTAAAGACCACGCTCTCAATTCGGTGGCTTTAACCTTGGACGGAGAAAATTTTACCTTAAAAGCTCTTATCTTTGCTTGGAAAAATAATATTTTTTCGTCAGATCCTAATGATGAGCCTGGCCTTCGTTGGGGAGTTGCTCCAGAGTCTTTCGCTCTAAAAATCCAGCGCGACTTTACAAAACTTATCACTGAGCGAAAAATAAAAATCAGCAAAGAAGCAGACAATCTTCTCAAAAAAAACCTTATTGTCTCTAGTAATTATTGCAAATACTTCACCCCAGATCAATGCCAACGCTTCACTCAAAATGAGCTGCCAAAACAATTTCAGCTCTTAGGAAAAACTAAAAGCCTTCAAGAGTGGCTCGAATACTCTCTGTGGCTCAACTCGGACCCCCTCCAAACCCCTGTCAATCAGTGGGGCGGACTTCGCGAAAAATCCAAGTTTCAACCTCTTGCAGATGACGTGAAGATTTTCACAGTTACAAAAGATGGAGTGGGCTACCTAGAAACAACATCCGGAGAAAAGCGCTTAGGCCCAATGGGCCCCAATGGAATCGAAGACCAACCTCTCCCCGCCGACTTTCGTTGGGTCATCTTGGCAAAAGACAGTTCCACAGCCTGGGCCCTTTCGGATCAACAAATTCTTCGCTATGATTTTCAAACTCAGATGCAAAATATTTTCGCTCTTCCGGCGCCAGGTGCGGCTAGCATCTTGAATGCAAATAGTTCTGCGCTTTTATTGCAAACTCAAGATGCTGTCTGGAGCCTGGAGTACGAAAACGGAGCTTTAAAAACCGTCTGGAACGCCGCCGTTTCTTCGCCCAAGTTTTTTGAGAGCCGCGTCCTCTTAGGAAAACTTGCTGACCACTGGGCTGTTTTTGATTTTTCTTCTTCGACTCCACAAGTGATCCCACTCAACGAAGACCTTTCCTCTGCAGTGGTTTTCAAAAACACGAATCGCTATGTTGGCTTGACCATCGATACGAAAAATATTTTTGTCGACAAAACCAATGGGACCATCATCGATGTCAGCCCGCTCGGCTTTGTCGCCAAGTGGAGCGACGGACTCAGTAAAGCCCTCGTTTTTAGTCCAAACCCAATGTCTTGGAATTTAATCTCACTGGATTCTAATTTTAATATTGTCACCAGAGAAAAAATTGCTGATTTCGGAGTTTCTCGCGAAGATTACTTTATCTCGATGACTGAAGGGCGCATCATCTTTAGCCACTTGAAGGGAGAGGACTTTGTCCAACTTCCACTCGTCTCTGACGAGGAAAGTGCGACCCTCGATTTTTCACTTCCCTGGGTCTTAATGAAATTAAAAACACCCGAGGGCAGTTACCGACTTCGAAATCTCGATGGCTCCAAAGTTCTTTATGAAGGCGGGCCTATCAAAGTGATCGCAGAGCAAGCAACTCAAAACTTTGCCTTTAGCTTCAAACCTGAAGAAAGAGAAATGCGCCTGATCTTTTTAAAAACTCCTCAGACGCCAGCCCTCATGACTGGAGAGTTCCTCTCCCACTACAGGTCCATAGACTTCAACGATCCTCAATTTCAGCGAAAGTTTTTGATCAATCGAGGTCTCGCGCTTTCTTACCAGGGCTATAAGTTCTGGGTGGAGTTTCAATAATGACGACAAAAGGTGCCAAACCCGAAAATCCCCTGCTCAATATTTTATTCAATATCGTTATTCCGATTCTGATCTTAAACAAGGGTAGCAAAATTATTGGGCCCCTATGGGGGCTAATTGCCGCCCTCGCCTTTCCGATTTCTTACGGAATTTATGACCATATCAAACGAAAAAAAACCAATGCGATCTCTATTCTTGGAATTTTGAATGTCTCGGTGACTGGAGGTCTCGCCCTTTTGCACCTACACGGGATCTGGTTCGCAATCAATGAAGCCGCCTTTCCGCTCTTTGTTGGTTTTTTTGTATTTGGTTCCGCCATTTCAAAGTCGCCCTTTGTCGAAACTTTGTTTTTAAATCCTCAGTTGATTGACGTCGAAAGACTCAAGGCCGAACTGCTTAGGCTCAATAATCAAGAGGCATTTAGGGATCTGCTAAAAAAATCCACCATGTGGGTTTCTCTTTCGTTTTTGTTCAGTGCTATTCTCAATTTTGTCTTGGCTGTTCGTATCTTCAATCCGATTGATACCGCCCTTGACGAAAGCGCCCAGGCCCTCATCCTCAACGAACAAATCGCACAAATGACCACCTGGTCAATGGCAGTGATCATGCTCCCATCAATAATTTTTCTTATTGCTATCTTCGTCTATCTTAGCAAAGGGATGCAAAAACTCAGCGGTCTTACTGAAGATCAGCTCTTGGTGCAAAAACCAGCTCCCGCCCCTAAATAGGAGAACCTAGAAACCCTCATCAAATCCACCGCTGTCCGGCATTGGCGGCGGAGGGGGTTGGTAAAAACCTCCTCCATTATTGGGATCGAAGTCTCCGCCTGGAGGCGGAAATGGAACTGGAGCTTGCGGCGGAAACATATCCGGAGTTGGAGAATCAAAAATCTCAGGTGGAGGCGGCGGTGGAACATACCCACCCCCAAAATCATCAATAGGAGGAGGAGGGGGGAAGCTCATGCCTCCACCGCCTGAATCCGAAGAGCCGCTACCTCCAAATCTCCCGCCACCAGAACCAAAAGAACCCCCACCACTTCCCTTGCCACCAGAAAGGTTTCTCTTAGCAACATCAAAACGTGGAAGATCCTTGTCCAGACCATATTCCTCTAAAGCCCAAGCATCCCGCTGTTCCTGCTCTTTGGCGTTTCTAGCCTCTTGGGATTTTTTATACTTCACATAGTTCCGGCGCTCTGCCTGATAGCCTTCATAGTCTTGGTATTTCTTTTGAAGATCCGCTTTATACTCAGGACCGTCTTCGACGGGAGACTCTGCCTTTTTTCTACTTTTATCAGCCTTGGCGTCATGCTTTCGCTGCTCTTCCCAATCGGCTTCCTCACGCAGATACTCTTTGAGTCCCTTTGTCCTCTCGATATCGTGTTCTTTTTGCTCGCGCAGGTGCTCGTAAAAACCTTCTCGACGCTCGGCTTCACTTTGCGCCAAAGAGCAAAAGCTTACTGCGGATAACAGCGTAAATATAAAGCATGATAGAGAGCGCCAAAACATAACCCCATACTACCCTGCTTTTGACGTGAAGAAAAAAACAAAAAAGATCCTCGACCTTGATCCAAACTGGCCCTATCCTATCCGGTCTGAGGGAGTACTCTATGGAATTCTGGCAACATTTAGCATTGTTTGTAGCCCAGGCGGCAATTATTGTTTTCTCTATCGGCAGCCTGATCATTTTAATCGCTATTCTTGCCGCTAAGGCACAAGACAAACCCGAACTAGAAATTGAATTATTACACAAGAAGTACAAAAACTACGCCAATATTCTAAAATCCGCAGCTCTCAATAAAGACGAACAAAAAGAAGAAAAGAAAAAGCAGAAAAAAACAGCGAAAGAACAAAAACACCAGCACCAAAACAATGTTTTTGTTGTCGACTTCGTCGGTGACGTTAAGGCCACCGCCACCGACCATCTCCGTCAAGAAATCTCAGCCATTCTGAATGTTGCAACTCCGCAAGACGAAGTCGTTGTTCGAGTTGAAAGCCCTGGAGGCGTTGTCCACGGCTATGGGCTTGCGGCCTCTCAACTTCTGCGTGTTCGCGAGAAAAATATTCCGCTGACGATTTGCATAGATAAGGTGGCTGCCAGCGGCGGTTACCTGATGTCTTGCGTGGGAAGTAAAATTCTGAGCGCACCCTTTGCTATCGTTGGATCCATTGGTGTCGTCGCCCAGGTTCCCAATTTTCACCAGGTCCTTAAAAAGCATAACGTCGATTACAAAGAGTATACGGCCGGTGAGTACAAGCGAACCATCAGCATCCTCGGCGAAATCACCCCCAAGGGTGAAGAAAAGTTTAAGGAGCAGCTCGAGGCAACTCATATTCTCTTTAAACAATGGGTGAGTAGTCATCGCCCGCAAC
>JAMIQD010000012.1:0-11206 GCA_035914755.1 Pseudobdellovibrionaceae bacterium
GGTGCCAAAGTGTTCGATGTGGGCTCTCCCCACCATGGTACAGCAAACGATATCAGGCTCAGCAATTTTCACAAGGTCAGCAATTTCACCGGCGTGGTTCATCCCTAGCTCCACCACTGCTATCTCTTTTTCTGGGTCTAACTGAAGCAAGGTAAAAGGAACACCCCAGTGATTGTTAAAACTTCCCTTGCTAAAGTGAACCGACTTAAAAGCTTCAAGAATCGCCGCCGTAAACTCTTTGGTCGTCGTCTTGCCATTCGAGCCAGTGATTCCAATTACTTTTGACTTGGCATTTTTTCGCGCCCAATTTCCGAGATTCTGTAGAGCCTTAAGTGTATCATCAACGACAATAACTGTTGTTTTGTTTTTCAAGCTCTCTATTTGTGGGGATTTTTCGTGAACTAAAATTCCAGCAGCCCCCTGCTCCACAGCTTTTTCAATAAATCCATGAGCATCGAACTTTTCGCCTTTTAATGCCACAAAGAGCTGTCCCTGCAAAGAGTTGCGTGTGTCAGTTCCAACTCCAGAAAAATTTTTATAAACCTCACTCAGTGAAGTCCCGCCAGTACACGCAAGAATATTTTTTAGCTCTAAGGTTCTCATTTCATAAACTCCTCGGCCACCTGAAAATCACTGAAAGGAAATTTTTCGGTGCCAATAATCTGATAGTCTTCGTGCCCCTTGCCCGCGATTAAAATCACATCCCCTGGATTTGCGCAGATTATGGCTTTATGAATGGCTTCTTTTCTTTTCACTTCGACCTGCAGCCGATACTGCTCTCCCGCGGGAAGCTGATCGATCATATCTTTGATGATCGCCATCGGATCTTCTGTTCGCGGGTTATCCGAAGTCAAAATAACGTGGTCCGAATATTTTAATGCCATTTGAGTCATCAACGGGCGCTTGCCTTTGTCTCGATCCCCGCCGCAGCCAAAGACAGTCCAAATCTTTGCCTTTGACTTAATATTTTCGCGAACACGATGAAGCGCCATCAAAACATTTTCAAGAGCATCTGGACTGTGGGCATAATCAACAAAAACAGAAAGACTTTTATTGTTTGGAACGGCCTGCAGGCGCCCTGGAACACCCTTGAATTGACTAAGCGCTTTGACACAAGTTTGTAGCGAGATTCCTGAAGCGACAGCGACTGCCACAGACGCGACTGCATTCATCACATTGTGGGTGCCCGACATTGGCAACATGATCTCGCCATCGCCAGCTGGGGTTTGGATTTTAAAATGCGTTCCTGCAAAATCCATTTTCAATACCTCATATTGAAAATCGCCTTCGCGATGACCATAAGTCCAAAGAATGGCGGGATCCGCAACGCGCAGTTGCCGCCCCCATCTATCATCAGTATTGATAATCGCGAAACAGGGGCTCTTGCGAGTTTTCCAAAGCAGATCCGAAAAAAGCCGCTGTTTTGCCTGAAAATATTCCTCCATAGTTCGGTGGTAATCCAAATGATCCCGCGTCAGATTCGTAAAAATAACCGCGTTGAATGGGACACTGTCGACACGCTTCTGCTCAAGCGCATGACTCGAAACCTCAATCACTACCGCGGAGGCACCTTCTTTGTGAAATTCATAAAGCCGTTTTTGCAAATTGATTGCATCAGGAGTTGTCATGTCTGTGAGCCAAACTTTGCTCCCCAGCCGATGGTTGACTGTTCCAATGACCCCCGTCGACATGTTCGCATATTGAAAAATACACTCAACCATATAGGTAATCGAAGTCTTACCATTAGTTCCAGTCACTCCAATGCAAAAAAGATCGCGGCCTGGATCCCAATAAAAACGACTCGCTAAAATATCTAAGACCTGACGAGAATTTGGAACCTCAAGAACAAAACCTTTAAAACTTTGTGGAACTTTGGTTCGATCTTCAACGACGAGAGCCGCTGCCCCCTGAACAAGAGCGTCAGAAATAAAATCGTGACCATCCGCTTTACTTCCTCGGACGGCAACAAAAACCGAACCCGGAATCACTTTGCGTGCATCAGAACAAATATCGCTGACTTCCACATGAGAAAACGCATTTTCTGGAATCCCGGGAAATATGGAGAACAAATGTTGTAGCTTCATATTGACCTATACTGCTTCCTGGTTACACTATCCTACAATGAGAAAACTCGCAAAAATATATTGCCTCGACGAATATCAAGACGACAATGCACCCTGGGTCATACTGCTGCATGGCTTCGGAGCAGACGCGTCTGATCTCGAACCTCTCAAAGAAGCCATTCCTACGCAAAAAAAAATAAACTGGCTTTTTCCTCAAGGGTTTTTAGACGTTCCTATTGGCCCTGGGTGGACCGGAAAAGCCTGGTGGCCGATAGAAATGAAAAGTCTAGAAACTGACTTTAGTGCTTCTAAACCCGAAGGGTTGGATCGAGCGCGACAAGAACTCACTAAAATGATCGAGGCCTTGGGAGTTCCTTGGAGCAAAATTATTCTCGGAGGATTCTCTCAGGGCTCCATGCTTGCCGTGGATCTCTACCTCAACGCTCCCACAACTCCTGCGGGATTAATAATCATGTCAGGATCCCTCATTAACAAAGAAGAAACTAGACCTTTGCTTGAAAAACGCAAGGGTGAAAGATTTTTTCAAAGTCATGGCGAGGCAGACACTGTGCTTCGAATTAAGGGCGCTCGGCAGCTTGAATCCTACCTCAATCAAGGGGGTATAAAGGGCAGCCTGCTCAGCTTCATGGGTGGACATGAAATTCCACCCAAGGCCTTGATGAAAATCGGCGAGTATCTCGACCAACAAATTAGCGCAAAATCACTGTAAGTTCTTTATTGCTTGGCAGAGGGGCTCCCGCCGGGGGCTCAATACCGCTCACAACTCCCTGCCCTCGAAATTTAATATTTATCTCTTTGCCGCTAAAACGGCGAAGCACTTCTCGAAGAGTCATGTTAGTCACGTCCGGCACCACGCCCAGATCAAGACTCGCGGAAACAATATCCCCCTCTGTCACACTGCTAAGACCGCGTGATTTTTCAGAGTCTAATTTAATTGTTCTTTTCTTGTCTTTAAGAGAATTGTTCTCAGCAAGAAGCACAGGCGCTAGGCCCTCCTTGCGAACGATATAAGAAGCCACGCGTGAAAAAATTGGCGCAGCCACCTGCGCTCCATAAAAAGCTTTTTTGGGGTGATCTAAGGCAACATAGAGAACAAATTTCGGATTATTCGACGGAATAAAACCAGCAAAACTGGAAATGTAGGCACCCTTTAAGTATCCCCGCCCATTCGGATTCACTTTTTGTGCTGTTCCTGTCTTACCAGCGACATAAAATCCGTTCACGCGAGCATTGACCCCAGTGCCACCAGGGCTTGTTACCCCAGTGAGCATCAAGCGCATCTGGCTTGCCTGCTCTGCTGTTAGCACTCGACGTATCGGTTTTGATTTCACTTCTTTGACTTCGCCCGTCTCGCCGTCTCGAATGGCCTGCACGAGGTAAGGGACGTTTAAAACTCCCCCATTTGCAATCGCTGCATAGGCATTGGCAATTTGCAGTGGTGTCACAGCAATTCCGTGACCAAACGAAATATTGCTTAATAAGTGTTGACGCCACGGAAGTGGCAGGACGCTTCCTCGCGCCTCCCCAGGAAGATCCACTCCCAAACGATTGCCAAAACCAAAATCCAACAACCCCTGACGCAAGCTCTCTGAGCCCATCTTAAAAGCAATCTTAGTGGTGCCAATATTCGAAGAGACCGCCAGAATCTCGCTCACCGTTAGGTTGCCGAAAACTTCCTTCGCCTCCGCTTCACGAATAATTTTATCTCCGACCTTAAAAGATCCGTTCTCGCAGAAAAACTTTGTGTTCGGAGCTACAAGCCCCTCTCGTAGTGCCGTGGCGATCACAAATGTTTTTAAAGTGCTCCCAGGCTCAAATGCATCCGTTGCCACTTTGTCGCGACGAACTTCGGGTGCAATTTTCATTGCTTTATTCACATCAAAAGTAGGAACACTCGCCATTGCTACAACAGCCGAAGTCTGAGCATCCAGAATCACACCCACAGCAGAATCAGCCTCAAATGTCGAAACCGCTTGGGCCAACTCGTTCTCTAGATTGTACTGAATATCCGAATCAATGGTCAGCTTAAGCTCATTGCCATCGGGATTTTCGGTAAATAATAATCCGTCTGCAATTAAGGGGCGGCCTCGAGCATCTCGTCGTACCGAAACTTTTTTGCTATTTCCTTTGAGGTCTGAATCAAAGGCTCTCTCCAGCCCTTCAAGCCCCTGCCCTTCGCTGCCTAAAAAACCCAAAGAATGCGCCAGCAAGTTTTCGTTTGGATAAACACGGCGCCACTCTTCGACAAAAGAAAGACCCCGCACATTCCAGGATTTAATCGTATTGGCCTTATCCTCTTCCATTAACCGCTGAATCCAAACAAATCTCTTCGAAGAATCTTTGATTTTGCTGTAGATACTCTCGACACTGACTCCGAGTTCTTTTGCAAGACTTCTCGCTAATTGTTTTTTCTTTTCGAGAATTTTTGGATCCGCATAAAGAGAATACGCAGTTGATGACATGGCCAAATCACGTCCATTCCGATCAACAATTGCCCCGCGCCTCGCCTGCAATGTCACTACAGTTTGAAATTGCCGATTTTGCAAACTCTGCAGTTTTTCATTCGGCAGAAATTGCAAGTAGCCCGCCCTGAGGATCAGAGCCAACCATAAGACCACCACGGATGCGAACAATACAATTATACGCGATTTCAATTACAGCTCCTTTTTTTCGGCTGTCTCTGATTCCGACGTCACTGCGGGGTTGCTGCCACTTAAATGAATAATTTGGTCCGCTTGGATTTTTTTTAATGTGAATTTTGATTGAGCCATGTGCTCTAAGAGCTGCGGCCGAGTGATTTTGACCAACTGCACCTCTTTAACGTGCCTCTCTTCGTGAATCTTTTTAAACTCGCGGCTCAATTTTAAAACGCTGTAACCTAAGCGTCTCTCTTCCATCTGTAGGAAAACTAAAGAAAAGAAGGTCGAAATGATAATCAATACACTAAAAAATGGTTTCAGTTGCCTAAAATTCTTTGAGTTCATCCTGAACGTTCCTCTCGAAAACCCGAAGCTTCGCACTGCGCGAGCGGGGATTTTTATCACACTCTTCCTGAGTGGGTAAAATGACCTTTTTATGAGTTTGCTGGCCAAACTGCTTGTCTTGTCTAAATAGATTCTTAACGATGCGATCTTCTAGGGAGTGAAAACTGATCACGGCAAGACGACCACCAGGCGAAAGGGCCCGCATCATATCAGGAAGGGCGCTTTGCAAAACCTCAAGCTCTGAATTTACTCGAAGCCTCAATGCCATAAAATATTGAGTTGCTGGGTGATGCCCCTTATGGCGCCAACCATCCACTCTCTCAATAAGTCCGGCAAGATCTTTGGTGTTTTGAAATGCTTTAGTCTTTCGATCATGAACAATTGCCCGCACGACACGAAACGGTCGATGGATTTCTCCGTACAACTTAAAAAGATCATTCAACTCTTGCTCGGACGCCGTGTTCACAATGTATTCCGCCGTAATTCCCTGGTTCTGGTTCATCCGCATATCAAGTGGGCCGTCATTGTAGAAACTAAAACCCCTCTCCGCATTATCGAGTTGCGGAGAACTGACTCCCAAATCTAATAACATCATATCAAAGGAACCAAGATTTTGCTCTCGAAACTCTGAAAAATTTCCATGGATAATGCGAACTCGCTCGGTCTCGACCTCGGTCTTGAAAGTCGTTTTGCAAGCTTCGACTGCTCTCAAATCCTGATCCATCGCTACCGCCGTCGCCTGAGGAAAATGCGCCAAAACCGCACCCATGTGTCCTCCGCGGCCGAAGGTGCCATCAAAATATCGCAACTCCTTTTTCTCTCTAAATACTGAAAAAGCCTCAAGGACATCGGTGACCATCACAGGATAGTGGTCCGCGGAAAACTCGACCTTGGTAAGGTCCACAAAAGGGGTTACTTGGGGGGGGCTCTGATCAGACAAGGTCTCTCTCTTTGTGTTTCATTTAGAGACTCGACTCATGTCGAGCCTGAAAAATTTCTCTGTGATTCTGAAGGTATGAACAAATTGTTTGTGGGTCAAGCGCCTATGAATTAAGCTGAACATGATGCTAGTCAAATGTCCACGATGTGAGTTTTCACAACCTAAAGATCAATACTGCGCCCGGTGCGGCGTGGATATGGAGTGCTATAAACCTCCACGCAAGTCCTTTCTGAAGAGCTACTTAACAGATCCCCTGCTGTATCTAGCAACAGCTTTAGTGGTTATTGGTTTATCAATCGGCATGCTTTATAAAAAGCAGCGCTCGAGTTTGACCCAAAATATGTCCTTCTTAAAAGGCACTCTTCAAATTGCCAGCACGAATGGATCTCAAGGCAAGCTCGACGAGCCTCACTCGGGTCCGCTACCACCTCCGCCCCCGATTCCTTCAACTCAAAGCCCTTCGGTAGCTCAAACAGCGCCAGCTTCGGTTGCTGTTAAGGCGGCCGCAGCGACTTCTGGCCCAATTGTTCGTATCTATTACACCGAAGTCCCTCGCCGCGCCCTCGAAAAACTTTTCGAAGAAAGTCAGGAAACAGGCCAATTTAATTCTTTTGGAGATTACAGCGCCGGCATACTCCCAGATGTTGCAAAAAGGATTTCTTCTTCTGGATTAAAAATCCAAATTTTAGACAAGACCGAAAAGGCCATCACCAAGACGCAACAACTTTTTGCAGGAGTCCATGACTCGGAACTTTCTGACTATGTTGGCTTTAACACCTACATTGAGCTTGCTGACGCCGACAGCGACACTGTTCGTGGAAACCTCGAAATTGTGCGTAACTGGAAAGAAGGCGGCGAGCGAACTCCAGCTAGTATTCAAAAAAGCTCCTTTCCCGCTGTATTTGAAATGGGCCACGGAGCCGGCTTCTTTATTTCTGGCATTATGCCTCGGGGCCCCAGCCCCCATGATTTTGGCAACGGCGCTCCAGACGATTTAGCAAAACAAGGGGCCTTTCAGATTTTGAAATCGCAAAGTTTTCAAAACAAAGAGTCTGAATTTGTCATTTTCGTTGAATTTGAGAAGAAACCTTAAGATATTGCAGCCATGCAATATCAAGAAATAAATCAAAAATATGGTTCGAATGTCCATCTCATCGACAATCCATTTTTAAATGGAATTTTAGCTCGACTCTGTTCCCCCGATACCTATCAGCCCACCATCAACCAACTCGTTGAAGTCCTCTACACTCATCTTATTTCAATAGCCGTCAACAATGAGTTTGGTATAGAAACTTTCAACCAACCAACTCGAATGACAGAAGCTCACCCAGATTTGACTCTCTGTGGGACTCGCATTGGCTCCGCGCAAAAAGCCGTTTGCGTAAATCTCGCTCGGGCTGGGACTTATCCAAGTCACATTTGTTACAATTTTTTACATTTCGCTCTTGCAGCGCAAAATATTCGTCAAGACCATATCTTCGCTGCCCGAGTAGTTGATAGCGCCGATCAGGTAACAGGATCACAATTTGGAGGGTTAAAAATCGGCGGCGGCGTACAGGACGCCCACGTAATCTTTCCGGACCCCATGGGCGCAACCGGAAATACGATCGTCTCTTCGATCGAGCACTATAAAAATAAGATCGAGGGACGCGCAAAGAAATTTATCGCACTTCACCTCATAGTAACCCCCGAATATCTCAAGAAGGTTTTGTCCGCACATCCTGAGGTCGTAATCTATGCCTTGAGACTTGACCGCGGCCTTTCCACTGAGGCAGCTTTAAGGACTCCCCCTGGAACTCTTTGGGACCAAGAAAAGGGCCTCAATGACAAAGACTATATCGTTCCTGGCGGGGGCGGTTTCGGCGAAATAATGAATAACTCGTTTGTCTAAAAGCAGAAAAGGATAATCAAATGACTCACCTTCAAATAAAGCCCTACATCACCGAAGAGCAGCTTCAAGCAAAAGTTACCGAAATTGGCGAGGCCATCACAAAGAAATTTAAAAATGAGCCTCTCGTTGCTGTTTGTGTTTTAAAAGGCTCATTTGTTTTTTACTCGGATCTCATTCGAAGTATTAATACAGACATCACCTGCGAATTTTTTGGCGTTTCTAGCTACCACGGGAACACCTCCTCTGGTGAAGTCAAAGTAACCCTGGATCTTGCTCATCCCGTTGAGGGCAAACACATTCTTCTTGTTGAAGACATCGTGGATACCGGAATTACAATGAACTACCTGAAAAACTCAATCATGGCGAGAAAGCCCGCTTCACTTACAACGGTAGCTTTGCTTGAAAAACCAGAGGCCTTGAAGGTTCCTTGCAAGTTAGATTACGTCGGCTTTAAAATTACCAATGAATTCGTTGTCGGCTATGGTCTCGATTATCAAGGCTACTATCGCAATCTTCCCTACATTGGTCAGGTTCAGAATTTTCAATAATAGGCTTTGACCAGCATTTCCACTTTGTAATCTTTAGAGGTTTCTCCGTAAGGAGAGACCTCCCAAATCCACTCACGTAGAAACTCCAGATCTCTCAAATTTACATTGTAGGACTCGGTCTTGAGCCTGTTCTGGTTATGATCTACATAACGAGTTTCAAAATCAGCGAACAACAAGACTTCATCTCCCTGCTGGATCAATCGATCAATATGTTGATCCCGAACTCGCCGAGCAAAATCCTGATAAGTCGAATGAGTCATCGGTATAGACTCTGAAATCATAAGCGGAATTTGCGACAAGAGATTCGCAGAAATGACCCAATCGACTTTTGGCAAATCCCACGAACTTAAATGTTCCCAAGGTATATTTTTCAACTGAAAAGGGCCCTGCCCTTTTTTTATATTCTGCAACAAACACGAAACATCTTTTTCAACCAGTTCAATCTGCGGGTGCCTTTTGGCAAGAGCTCTTATGTTGCGATCATGAACTAAGTCCACCAGATAAATTTTTTCGGCCTTTGCTAAAAGCTCAGCTATAGGAATCTCAAGCAATAAGCCACTCCCAATAACCATGATTGTTTTTGGCTTGACCCGTTGTAGCTCTTGCCTCACCAGCATGTGACACTGACCAAGATGCCCCTGCCAAGCTGCTGAACACCGTTTAGAACGAAACTTTAAAGAGACATTTTGATAAGCATATCCCCATTCTCGCGCGACTTTGCCGCTGCGGGTTCGAAGATATTCAATAAACTCCATTATCATGTGTAAAGATTAATACGAGAAAGACCGCGCCACAAGAACGAACTAGGTCGAGGGATTCTTGATATGCTTTTTTTGACGATTCGGAATCGCTCCAGAAACTGACGAGCGTTGATGAAGTTGATAGGCCGTCTTGCTCAAGCCATCCTTTAAAAAAACTGGTATATTTCGAGGTTTATCTCTCATGTAGTCACTTAGCAAAAGATCCCGGGCAAAATCTTTTTGGCAGCGCTTGACCTCCATCAAATATACCCAAATCGCCTCTAAAATAGACTGTAAAGAGATGCCGTGGGTTTCCTTAAACCGCTCTCCCAAAAAATCCACCAAGGCAAAAAACTCCCAGAAAAAAGAACGATCCTCTCTCTCTAGAGACTGCGTCTTGAGCCAAACGATAAAATTCGGAAAATTACCACTATTGGCAATAAGGTCCCAGAACTTGGAAAATCGATTCATCTGTTGCATCTCAAGGTACGAAATGTCTTTCGTTTTTAAAATCTGAAAGGGAGGATTCTCCTGATAAACCATTTGAAAACTCTCATCGTGCCGAGAGATAGGCGTTCCCTTTAAGCGTTTTAAAATACCTACCTGAACTTCATGGGGATTGCAGGCGACAAGTTCATCGAATCCTTTTGCAAAACTCTGGATAGTCTCACCAGGCAACCCTACAATGAGATCTGCATGAGTATGAACTCCTGTATCGCTGGCCAAAAAATTAAAATTTTCTCGAACTTTGACGAAATCATTTCGGCGACTGACGTTTTTGGCTACCTCTGGATTCCAGGTTTGAATTCCTACCTCAAATTGCAAGGACCCTTCCGGAAAGGCCTTGATGAGTTCTTTCAACTCTACTGGCAATCGATCTGGGACCATCTCAAAATGTAAAAAAAGACCGAGATGAATTCTCTCCAAGAAAAATCTTAATATTTTTGAGCTTGTTTCTACACTCAAGTTAAAGGTGCGATCAACGAACTTGAACTGCCGGGTTCCACGCTGCAAGAGTGCGTCCATTTCTTGTAAAAACTGATCCGTATTAAAACTTCTCACGGACTTATCTAGGGAGGACAAACAATATTCACACTTGTAGGGACAGCCTCGAGAAACCTCCACGTAGATAATACGATTTGCGATGTCCTCATCCGTGTACAAAAAATAGGGTGATTTTATTTTGCTGATTTCCGGAAGAGGGCCCGAGATATACTTATCAAAATCAAGGGGACCATTTAGCGCCTTAATGCAAAATTCATAAAAAAGAAAATCAGCCTCGCCCTTAATAACGTAGTCGGCCGTTTTGCAAATATTTTGGGACTCACTTTCAAAACTAACTTCGGGTCCTCCCAAAACAAGAATAATTTGAGGAGCAACTTTTTTTAAGATGGATACAACCTCAGCAATTTCATTGGTATTCCAAATATACACTCCGAAACCAACAATCTTCGGATTGTAAGTTAAAATCTTCTCAACAATGTTTCGAGGGCTTGCATGGATCGTCCACTCTAAAATCTGCGAACGGCTCTGCAACTCATTGAGATTGGCATACAAATACCTGAGGCCAAAAGCCGCATGTTGATAGGTGGAATTGAGGGTCACCAAAAGAATATCTTTTTGCATCTGCGGCAGATTTACCACCTCTGAGCGCCGTGGCAAGGCCTAAAAAAGCGTCGGCCTCACGCATAATGTAGGCATATAAAATCCACTTTTCAGGCTCAATCCGATAGGATCAGGGTCGTCAAGCCTTGGGAGGCCTTCCATGAGACAGTATCATGAGCTTTTAAAACATGTTCTTGCAAATGGCGTTCAGAAAGAAGACCGGACAGGAACTGGAACCCTCAGCGTCTTTGGTTACCAAATGCGTTTCAATCTTGAGGAAGGATTTCCACTTTTAACAACAAAAAAACTTTATACCAGGGCCATCTTTCATGAGCTCTTATGGTTTCTGAAGGGCGATACCAACATTAAATATCTTCATGATAACAAAGTGACGATATGGGATGAGTGGGCGGA
>JAMIQD010000013.1:0-3247 GCA_035914755.1 Pseudobdellovibrionaceae bacterium
AAAATCAAAAAATCATGGCTTTTTATAGCTTCTCTTTCATCCCTTTCTCTTATTCTTACTTCCTGTGCCACGATGTCTGACTCTCTTATTCTAGGGATAGGATCTGGTGCAGCAGCGGGTGCGATTATCTCCCACCAGGGTCAGGGGGACCAAGGGACTGGCGCCGCGATTGGTGCTGTCGTCGGAGGACTCAGTGCTTATTTAATCCATAAAGGCGTTGAGAAGCACGAAGAAAAAGTCCGCCGCGAAACGCTTTTGAATCTGGACAAATTTGATGTGTCCACGCCACCAAAATCAGGAACCGTCTCAATCCCTGCCGGAGGGGGACACTACCTGACAAAACCTGTTGTCGATATGGAGTGGATCGAAACCCAAGTCCAAGGCGATAAGCTCGTCGAGGGCCATCGAGTTTGGAAGATTATCGAAAAACCAAAGTGGATTCCGACAAGCGACTCGGATAAGGATCAGAAAAAGTAATGTCTTTGAGACTTACCTTGGAAGGTGAAGCCAAAGACGCCGTTGCCGAAATGCTGGCCCAAGTGAAACAAGAAAATCCCGAGGCTTCTGTGACGCCTTCAAGTTTGGCCGCATGGGCACTCATCTATTTTTTCAAAAAGAGTTTCAGTCAGACGAAATCAAAACTCGCCGACAGTCATTTCAATCCCAAAGCCTATATCCGTATGCAACTGAAGGATCTCGACTCGGTGGAAAAAGTGGAGGCCGCCCTTTTAGAAATACGAACCAAACTCAAAAACACGAAAGGAAGTCCTGAGCGAAAAGCTGACGGAGACTCGGGGCCTACTGGCTCCTGAAAGTTATTGGAAATTAAGCGACGACGAAAAATATGAAATCACCAACGGCTGTGGCCCTGAGAAGGCCACAGGGTTGGTTCCAAATTCGATCCTTGGCATTGATCTTAAACCCGCGTGTGACATCCACGACTACACTTACGCCAAGCCAAATTCCATGCGGGACCGCAAGAATGCCGACGATTTATTCTTAGTGAACATGTACAAGCTTATGAGTCGAAACCCGAGGTCCGTTCCGATGAGATTCCTTGGAACTATTGGCATTGGTCTCTATTATTTGGCCGTGAGACTACTTGGCGGTCACTATTTCAACTGATAGCAGATCGGGTGGGCCGTCACACGATGACCCACCTGAATCCACATTTTAAATATCGAGTGCCGCCTTGATAAGGCGGATTTTTGTTTCCGCCGTAGCTGGCAATGAAAGCAGTTGTTTTATAGTGGCCTCGATTGAGGTCCCTGCTATTTTCGGACGGCCCGGAGTTTTGGCTGCCGCTTTTTTCTTTTTATTTTTACTTCCTGGCGGCCGACCGCGACGCTTGGGCTTCTGATCTTGGCTGTCAGACATGTTTTTAGCTCCATTAACGAACTTTCTACGAGACATAGTAGAGATGCTTAATTTTCTTTTTTAAAGAAAACAAGTGGCCTCAGCATATCAACAAATTTTCCGTCATTTTTTTCTCTAGCTTTTCCCGCCAGCCTGATTTGAAGTGATCCTGCCAACAAATAAATTCTGGCATGTCTTTAAAGTTGGCCATCAAGCTTCCCTCTGCGCAGTTAGGCTCAAAAATGTCACCTCTAACCACAATAGCGGGTTTCTTTACCGTATATATGGGTTCTGCCCTGGTGTATCCATTGCAACTTGGTTTAGAGTGAGCCTCTATAAGCGCCTCCTTACTGCCTATATATCAATGATTGTTTCAGCTGTTGCATTGGCGGGAACCGACGGCGCCTATGACCCAGCAAAGGATTTAAGTAAGCCGATTCCGGGTTATATATATGATGTCTCAAAGCAAAGTGTTCCTGAGCTAGAGTTCAAAGAAAAAACGGATGTCTTGATCATTGGCTTCACCCACAGCGCCCCTTCGGGAGTACCACTGAGTCTCGCAAATCAGGTTCAAAATTTAAAACGAGCAGGTTTTACTGACCTGATATTAGAACTTGGTGAGCTAGCGGACAATTGTAGCGATCTCTTCAGAATGTCTGAAGGACTATACCCTATCAATAAAATTAATTATCCGAACATCAACGGTATCGGAGGCAAGTCGGCATTGACGATGATCCAAGTTTTTAAGAGCCACGGCTTTAATATTATCTGTGGAGACGTCGAAAACATACAAACCAATGGCGTCCAATTTCATACGCGAAATATCAAGTTCGCAGGACACATTCTTAAATTGAACTCGGAAAAACGTTCACCCATTTTGCTGATTGGCTTTGCACATCCTTCACCGCTAGAGGCGATATTAAAAGCGAATAATCAAAACCTTCGTGTTCGCATCTTCGATGCAACCCAGGACAGCGGAGAACCTCCATGTAGAGGTGTAAAGTATCCTTATATCGACAACTCCTGTAAGGCTGATCCAAACTGGCCTGCGAATAGTCGGTAAGTTAAGGTTCGATTCGAAATGTCTTCGCTTATTTAACCGCTCTCGCTCTACGGAGTCTGTGCCATCCTGGCTACTATTTTTGAGCTGCTACAGATTCAAGCCATTTTTTAACGATATTGAATCGATTCCGAGCAAGTTCATAAATCTGCTCCCGGCCTTGTTTTCTAACTGTAACAAGACCGGCTCTTTCTAAAGTTTGTAGGTGCCCTGTCGTTGTCGGCCAGGAACAGTCAAGCTGCTCGGCAATCTCCCCACCAAGCATCGGACCATCCTTTTGGCTAAGGCATACGATGATATGCCGCCTTGAGGCATGAGCCAAAGCCCGAAAGACCTCCTCATATTCACCAAGTTCCTTTTTAGATACCGCTATTTTCTTCATTACAAATAAACCAATAACATGAATAATAATTAGTCTTCACCCTAATTATTCTTGAATAACCAAAGGAGTTATCCTATAAAATGAAATCTAGCGAGCTGGATGAAAGCTCGAAGTTCTTTGAAAACAAAATAGCGCCTGAGTATGTTTCTACGAAAGTTGCTTCCCAGTTTTTGGGAATCTCAGAAAACGCATTGCGGATTAAAGTTTGTCGAGGGCAAGTGCCTTGCTACAAATTCAAACGCAGCCTGAGATTTCGCGTTTCTGAAATCAGCCGATTATTCCTCAGAAAGGAATAGTAATGGCCATTTCAAAACGAATGGTAAACGGAGAGCTTTCGTATGAGGTATTTGTAAAAGTAAGAGATAGCGCGGGCAAACAGGTCGCCTTGCGAAAAAGAGGAATCACCTCTGAGCGCGAAGCCAAGAGAGTTGAATTTGAATTAAAGACTT
>JAMIQD010000014.1:0-2061 GCA_035914755.1 Pseudobdellovibrionaceae bacterium
TAGCCCCAATATTTCATCAAACTTGAGAAATTGTTTGTGATGATGACTTGAGAAGCGAAGAACATCTAGAATTGGCAAACGTGATGGTGTCAGGGTCGTGCGAGGGGGCAGTATTTTAAACTAATGATACACCTCCCCCTACCCGAAGACCGAAAAGAAGTCTTCGGTTGGCACAACCTGTCTTATGTTGCTTGTAATCGAGCAGCGACAGTTTCAAAGAGATGTTGGTATGGGAATGTCGAACTAAGGAGGAATCGAATCCTGCGAGTATTGCGAACAACTACTGCTCCAACCTTGAGAAGCTTCAGTCGAATAGTTCCGACTTGCGCACGCGCCAGTTCGGTGCCGGCAAGGCCGACTGTCCGAATTCTGTTCACCAGAGTATAGGCCAAAGTTGACAACAAGAGTCTAAGTTGGTTTGGCCACCAGTTGTGGCAACTTGTTCGATCAGAGAACATTTCGATCTGTTCTTTGATCCTGTTTTCCATCTCTCCACGAGCACAGTAGACCTCATCGTAAAGCGTTTGTGGATCCCCATCTAGATTGGTTACGATGAATCTAGGATTGGACCCTTGGTCTCCATGTTCAGCTTTGGCAACGATTCGCCGCGTATGCTTCCAGCTTTCAGCGGCATACTCAAATGAACTAAACAATCTCTGCTTCTCTTCACTTGCATCGTATTCGATTTCCGCGGCTGCCATCGAGGCACAAATCTCAGCCAATAATCTATTATTTTTGGCTATCCCAAGGATATATTTTACATTATTGCGTTCGCACCAATGCATCAGTATTCGGCGACAAAAACCACTATCGCCTCGTATGGTAATCTTGACCTTAGGCCATGCATGGCGTAGCTCTTTAACTAACAAAGATAACACGGTGGCAGAGTGTCTAGCCGCATCGCGATTACTTCGGCGCAGATAACTAACTAGCACAGAATCTCCGCAAGTTACGTATAATGGAAGGAAACAATAGCCTCGATAGTATCCGTGAAAGAACTTGCCCACTTGTTCACCGTGGATTGGGTTATCTGTTGCATCGACATCTAGGACCAATTCTTTAGGAGCACTCTTGAAACTCTTGATGAATCTATCCACAAGAACACGATGAATTTCCCGGGCTGCCTGCCTATCAACTGAATTCTCAAAGCGACATAATGTTGGGGAGCTTGCTAGATTGGCATCCTGACCAATTGCGGCTTGCCAAGCCGGATCGTTTCGGAGAAAGTCATGATCGTTCAGGTCTTCATTGCCCAGTGCGATGCCATAGACGCGTTGCCTCAGCATCGTCAGAAGGGTGTGTTCGATACGCGAGGGATCTCGAACATCATTTATTCTGCGAGCAATTTCCTCTAGAAGTTTCATCTTGCGGTCAGCCTCCCCGAGAAGCAGAATTCCACCATCGCTGCTGACGGCAGAACCGCTAAATTCAGCCTCTAACTTCTTTCCTTTTACTCGTGTAAATTCAATTCTATTTGTGCTACAAACTGTCATGACGATTTCTCTAGCTAGATTCGTTTTTCTTGTGTTGCAACTCTAGAAATACAGACTCTGCGGAGGATCGTCACTCTTTTTTGGCTCTTCCGTTATGAAATATTGGGGCTAGCTGTCCTTTCCATCGCCAGGGCACTGTCAGTATCGAAGCTGACTTTCCTTCCTAAAGACCGACATTAACAACGGTCAATTAATGGTTTTCAGTTTTTCAAAGGTTACATAAAAAGAGAATGGAGTTGGTTTATCACTCCATTCTCATTTCTCTATCTGCCACTAAAACCGGTAACCTCAATTTGCGGGGAGGCTGACATTAGGGCTAGTGTTTTGTCGAGTTGAACGGCTCATCGAAAAATAATTTCCGTTTCTCCGCGGGCAACCAAAAAAAAACTTGTTGAAAAAGAGGAGTTATCCTAACTTTAAGTTCAGTTTTATCGGTTTTATAGGTCTCCAAAGACCCAGCGCACTCCACAAGACCAAAATATACGCAAAATCTTTCTAAAAACCTTAACTTTAGCACCTGCGATACTTGTTCCTTTTCGTCCCACAGGTGCAAGCGAGACAGATCAAC
>JAMIQD010000015.1:0-6284 GCA_035914755.1 Pseudobdellovibrionaceae bacterium
GTCTGCTTGTTTTTTACCCTCAACCCTTATGGGCCGAGTACAAGCCCCACTGGAGCGGGCCCGCTTTTTTACTTTTAGCTATGGGGGCGGGAGCCCTTTGGTCAGACTCACCCCATAGAAAAAAAATCACTCAAGGAACCTTGGCCTTTCTTATTCCTCTAAACCTTATTATGTATTTGCCCTTTGCCTACCCTTGGATGCCAAAGGCTCACCGCACCTTAAACCCAAAGGTCGAGTGGCAGCCAAAATGGGATCTCAGCAATGAATTCCATGGCTGGCTCGAACTTGGGGACTATGTGAACAGACGCCAACGAGAACTTCACGCTGAAACAGGCAAAAAACCCTTTGTTGCGAGCAACCGCTACGAAACAACAGCGCAAACTTATTTTGGCACAAAACAACGCGTCTACATGCTAAGTAAGACAAAGAGCCAGTACACAGTCACTCAAACGCCGCAGGAGCTCGAAGACTTGAAGGGCTCAACAGCCCTCTTTATAACGACTGACAAATACCCCACAGACCCACAGGAGTGGGCCCATTTCGATGGCTGTAAATTTGAGGATTTTAAAACTTTTCGCGACAATGAAGTGTCGCGAATATTTAAGATTGGGGTCTGCTACAATTTTCAGGGTATCAAGTAAAAGCTAGTGACGAGGTCCGTCTTTGCAATAGAACTTACCATTCACTTCGACAAAGCCATCAGGCCGATTGCTGCGCGGGTCGTAGTGCAGCCAGTGAAGCATAGGCCCTTCATTCGTATAAATGAACTGCCCCCCCATAGAAACTACATCGCCCACCTTTAATGGGACTCGATCACAGCTTTCCATGTCCGAATTATATACGGCTTGCATATTAGCTCCGCTTGATAGGCGTACGACCCACTTCTGATGTCGAAGTCCGCTGTTGTCGTCAGGAAGAAGCTTTACAACAACCATTCCTGAACCTTGAACAAAATCAACCCGACGACGTCGTTCTACCGCCGCAACAATTTGCTTGTCGCCAGTGGGGGTTCCTTGATCGTCGGCATATCCTTGCTCCGCATCAACTTTGTCTTTAGCTTTTGGATAGTTATCCTTGCGACGATAATCACCATTGTAATCGTTATTTCTCTTTTGAATTACAGTCTGAGCCTGAAAACTATAGGCATCTGCAATCGAAAATCCACCTGACAGAACAACCAAAGCAACTATTGCTAACTTTTTAATCATGAATCCCCCTCAATATTTAGAAAGTTACTCTCAACAACTGCCCGGGACAGTCCTTCATGCGAAGCGCAAGTTCAATCAATAAAAAATTTAAGGGGCTAATTGTCCTCTCATATGCAATATATTTGACGTCACGCTCCCTCCTCATGAACTTTTTTCAATGTGAATTATGATATTTAGCTTGAATCCTCCTTAGATTATGGACGAATATCGAATACGCGGAACCACGGTGGTTCCAAAGAACAACAAATCAAGGAGATTATAATGAAAGCAATTCTTTCAGCGATCGTAACTCTTTCTGCAGTAGCTGCCTTTGCAGCACCAGGAACTAAAGAAACAAAAACAACAACAACTACTACAGCTCCAGCTGCTACTGCTCCAGCTGCTACTACTGGCACAACAGCTACTACCACTACCACCACAACTACTACTGGTGCTGGCAAAGAAGCAAAAGCTCCTGTTAAAGCTATGACTAAAGAAGAAGCTGAAAAAACTTGCTCTTCTAAGAAAGCTGACAAAGCGGCTTGGGATTCTTGCGTTAAAGAACACACTGCTACAAAAATGTAATTCATGTGTTCACTTTAACAGTGAAGTTAAAAAGCCTCTCCAAAAGGGAGGCTTTTTTTATTTGTATTCAATTTTTTCAATAGTGACGTATTCGTCCTTAGCTGGCTTGTGAACCAACACCTCGTCACCAAGGGTTTTGCCTAGAATGGCACGAGCAACTGGCGACTTCCATGAAATCTTTCCGGCCTTAGGGTCGAATTCGTCCTCTCCGACAATCTGATATGTGATTTCACTTTCTTCTTCGGTCAAAATTGTCACTGTCGCGCCAAAAACCACCTTCGAAGATTTTACGACTGCGGGGTCAACCACCTCTGCTGCCTCAATTCTTTTCATCAAAAAGCGAGCTCTTTTGTCGATTTCTCGAAGACGTTTTTTACCGTATTGATAGTCAGCATTCTCAGAGCGATCCCCATTGCTTGCCGCCCATGCTACGACCTCGACAATTTTTGGCCGCTCAACATGCATAAGCTGATGATATTCGGTCTTGAGTCTCTCAAGACCGTTGGGAGTGATATAATTCTTAGACTGATCCATAGGGCTAAATTAGCAACGAATCCTTTTGATGGGCACGAATATCTTTGGGAGCTTCAACCGCCGCGACATAGGGAATGTTTTGCAACTCACACATCAACTCGCGAACACTCATGATTCGATCAATTCGGTGGGCATTTGCTCCTACCGTATAAAGGTTCTTTTCGGTAGGACCATTTAAATCAATTGAGGCTAACAGGCCATTGCAAATGCAAAATGTTTTCTCGTTCTCATGCTTCGAAGGGCAGTGACCTTTATTCAATAAGTACCCTTTATCACATTTTGGTGCTCGTTCTCGCGCTAAGGCTTGCTGATAGAAAGGCGACTGTTTAATAACATGAAAAAGCATCCCGCATGGAGACCCTGGCTTGCTCGCAAGCTCGATGTCATCCTCCGTACAATCCACCAGCATTTTTTTGTATTCTGCATTAGCTCCAGACTCATAAGTCGCAAGAAATCGGGTCCCCATTTGCACTCCAGCGCAACCCATCTCGAGATATTTTTTAATATCTTCATGGGTATAAATGCCGCCCGCTGCAATCACTGGGATGTTTCCCCAATCTTTGACAACCTCAAACACATCCTTCAAAAGATTATCGAGATGATTTTCAGGGGCTAGCGCCTCCGCCACATCTCGCCAGGCAATATGACCCCCAGCACGAGGGCCCTCAACAACCACCGCGTCCGGAAGCCTACCTGTGCGCTTCCAACGCTTAAAAATAATTTCCATAGCTCGTCCCGAAGACACAATAGGAACCAGTGCGACTTGATCATTTCTCTCATGGCGAAGAGCTATTTCAGGAAGCGCCATTGGTAAACCCGCACCGCTGATAATGGCATCCACACCGCCATCCATCGAACCTAAAACAGAATCTTCATATTGATTGATGACAGCTACCATGATGTTCATGCCAATAGCGCCACCAGATCCTAGTGTCTTGGCATCACGAACATCTTGGGCTGCAGCTTCACGGGCTTTTAGCTTCTGACCATGGCGTTTTGAAACAATACGGTCCAGTCCAGCACTCGACAAAACACCCATGCCACCTTCGCGAGCAACGGCGCCGGCCAAGGTATAGCTTGAGAGTCCAATCCCCATGCCACCCTGAATAATTGGCACACGAACCTCTGTATTTCTAAGTTTCATCTTTGGAAATTGGGCCACACTCATCCTCCTGGTCACTGCCGGAACCTGCGACAGCCGACAATATCGAAGTGTCGGGGTCTAGTATAGAATAATTCATACTTTTGTCATATCGAGTTTTTGCTTTTCGAACACGGGGCCCTTGGTCCTTATCAAGTCTAGACCCAGATTTTAGTCTAAGTGTGCTAAACTATTAGAGTAAATAAGCCGAAAGAGTTTTCAGGAGGTCTCATATGAGATCGCAATGGAAACGTTTAATGTGGGCTGCTTTGCTTTCTTGCACTGGCTTCGGTGCAACATTTACCTGGTATTATCTTTCAAAAAGCAAAACGCATCGTAATGACAGTGAAAAACCGCTCGCCTTCATCGGAAAAGCAGTCGACGAAATTCAACGCCGACCAGCAACCCGCCTGCTCTGGCAAGAAGTTGGAACCGGAGAACCCTTGTTCAACGGAGAGGCCATTCGCACTTCTGAAAAAGGAGAGGTCCGCATTCAGTTCGCGGATTCGGATCGCTATTTAGATCTCGAACCCGAATCTCTGATTGTTATTCAACAGTCTAAAGGTGAAATCGCACTTGATCTCATGGAAGGTAGCCTCTTTGTTGCCGCTGCAAAAGAGGGCTCAACCGGAAGTAATACCGCTCTCGTTTTAAATTCCGCATCCGGAAAAGTTGACCTCAGTAAAGCCTCGGTAAATCTCTCGAAGTCTGGAGGCAATCAGGTTGACGTACAAGTTTTAGAAGGCTCCGCCTCAATTAAAGGAAAAGACGGCAAGGATAAAATTATTAACTCTGGCAACGCTGGAGCTCTCGGCGCAAACGGTTTGCAGTTCAATAAGGCAGATTTGCAAATCCTTTCTCCTGCAATTGGCAAGATCACTTATGTCGACCCCGACGACAAAGAAAATATCTCATTTAAATGGAAGGGCTTCCCTGCAGGTCTAAAAGTATCTTTGTATACTGGAGCCAGCCGTAAAGACTTAAAAGAGTGGGACCACATTTCTGCAAATGACGAAACTTCATTCAAAACAGCTCTCCCACTTGGAAAGCCTTTCTGGAAGTTAGTCGCAAAGGACCCGCAAACTCAAAAAATTATTGCAGAAAGCTCAGTCTATCGCGCCGACATTCAAGCACGATATGCTCCAACGGTGATATTCCCTCTTGCTGACGCTAAAATCCCGGCTCCAAAAGCTCCATTTGATATGGCCTTTAAATGGCAAAAGGGTGATGAAACAAATCATATCGTGCTAGAGGTGGCAAAAGATCCTGCCTTGAAGCAAAAGATTGCAACAAAGAACTTTACAACAGAAGAAAGTTTCACCCTTCCGGCACTGACTGAAGGAGACTACTACTGGAGAATGAGTTCGTATTTCGAAGGGACAGAAAAGCCCGCCACCGGAAAAATTCAAAAATTTACAATTACCAAGGCCGAAGAAAAAATTGTCCCCAAGGATCCTGTGCAAATTGCCTGGACGATTCCCGAAGACAAGATTCAGTTCTACTTAGAAAGTCCTAAACTTGGTTTGTCCTGGAATGGAACTCGCCTCGAAGATGTGTCTTTCTGGCGCCTAAAATATTTTGAAGAGACCGAAGACCCGAATAAGGCTCAAACCATGGAGCTCAAAGAAAGTAAACATGAAGCCGTTGTTCAAAAACCAGGTCGTTATATTGCCTCCATCGAGGCCGTCGACAGAGAAGGCAAAGTGATCGGCAGCTCTCCTCCGCGAAAAATCGCGGTAGCGCCACTCCCGCTCTTGCCTCCTCCCAAACTCCTCCCACTTGATGGAAACCTCACTGCTGCGGCAGATGGTCGCACCGATCTGTCTTGGGAAAAAATCGATGGCGCCAAAGAATATATGCTTACGATTAGCAACAAAGAAGGAAAAGAGCTCAAAACTTTAAAGTACACCAATAATCAAACCGCCCTAAAAAACCTGATGCCAGGTGAGTACCAAGTAAAGCTCATAGCGGTCGATGAGCACGGGCGCCCCAGCGAGGCAGGGGCATCGCGTACGCTGGTGGTGCCGAACAAAAGTAATTTAAAAGCTCCAACATTAAAGAAAATCAAGGTTAATTAATGCGTCTTTTGCTCTGTATTTTCTTATTACAATCGGTTTTTTCAAGCGTCAATTTCGCTTGGGCCGAGTCCTATCGCCGCGAAGTGAGCTTCGAGTGGGAGGAAGTAACAGAAGCAAAGGGCTATGATGTTGAAATCCGAAATGTCCCCAAAGAAGGGCAAGGCAAAGCGCAGGTTTATAAAACGAAAGCGGCCATTTGGAGTGGAAAGCTTGTGCCTGGAAAGTATACGATGTCCCTGCGTTCGCGAGATATTCGCGGAGTTCCCGGCGAGTGGAGCCCGCCCAGTGAGTTTGATGTCAATTTAGATCCCGTCAAATTAATATCACCTGCCCATAATGCCGAAATAAATGGTGATGACGCCGACGAAATCACTCAGAATTTCGAGTGGACTCCCGTCGGCGGAGCCGATGAGTATCGGTTCGAACTAACTTCGGATGATAGCAAAACGCAGGTTATAGAAAATATCAAAAAAAATTCTTATAGCGTAAAAATTCCTGTGGCGCGTACCTACCAAATAAAAATTAGCGCCAGCGGTTTGAATGGAATGCAGAGCGAATCTGCAACTGCAGCTCAATTTAGTGTTATCGGAAAAAAGCTGCCCTCTCCTCAAATAACACCACCCGAAACTGAATTTGTAAGGGAAGTACGCTGGCAAAAACCAGAAAATGCGGAGACTTTTGATGTCACACTCAATCGTCTGAACCCCACAACAAAAAAATGGGAAAAGGTTCTTGCTCAAGAAAATATCACTGGGGATT
>JAMIQD010000016.1:0-1896 GCA_035914755.1 Pseudobdellovibrionaceae bacterium
ATCGAAATCACGCTTTCAACCTTTCCACTGCCAAGACTTTTGCGCTTTGACGAACACTCCGAGCGATTAACAGAAGAGGGGCAATTCCTCATCGGGCAATCGCGACAGGGAGTTATTGTTCAGAAAATATCCGAACTTCCACATCTACTGATGGCGGGAACTACGGGCTCCGGCAAAAGTACGTTTTTTAAACAAGCTATCTTGGGGCTCATGCAAAGCTCACCCAAAGCCAAATTTTATCTGATTGATCTCAAGCGCGGTGCCGAGTTCCGAGTTTTTGAAAAGGTCCCCGGAGTGAAGTTTGCGAAGACAATCCAACCAGCTCTCGAGCTTTTGCGAGATGCTAAAAAAGAAATGAATGCGAGACTCGATCACTTGGACGCGGCGGGAATCACAAAAATTGATCCCGAAAAAGACAATCTTCCGCGCATCATTATTGCGATTGACGAAGCTTCCGAAATTTTAGCCGTTCCCCATAGGAACAGCCCGGACAAAGAGGACATCATTGAATCAAGAATCTTGGTGAATGATATTGCCAAACTCGGTCGTGCCGCTGCTGTGAATCTGATCGTAGCAACCCAAAAGGTGAGTAAAACAATCATAGACACATCCCTTCAAGAAAATATGGGTGGGCGCCTGGCCTTCCGCATGGCGACACTTGCCAACTCAGCCCAAGTCCTTGGTAGCAAGGACGCTCGTGAAATCCCGGCCATCGAAGGGCGAGCCCGTTACCAGTTCGGCACAAAGTCCCTCGACATTCAGGCCCCATTTCTGACCGATGAACAGCTTAAATATAAATTGAAAGCGGTTACGGAAATCAGGGCGCAGTTTATTTCTACAACTACGGCTGTAGCCGCAGCAGCTCCCGCTGTTGTCTTAAAAGATTTAAAAATAAAGGAGGCCGATGAGCAACATAGTGCTCCCGTATGAGTAGTGCTTTTAGCCGGTGGAAGGTTGAGAAATACCACCATTTTGTTCGCGTTCTTGCCTTTATTGCCGAGCAAAAAGTTGCAACTGCCAAACAGATTGAGAATTATTGTTTTTCCAACTCATCACAAACCCTGAGATGGAATACTTTAAATAAGCTCAAAAAGGCTCACCTGATTGAGACCAAAACGATGGTGTCTCCTTCGAGGCGGCCTTATTCTGTTTTCTCTTTGACGGCGGAAGGATTCAAAGAGCTGAAAATTCAGAGCCAGTTGGATCTAGATGAAATTCAAATTAAATCCAACAGCCCTCATCATGATGCCATTCTCACAGATCTGCGTTTATTCTTTTCTCGTATCAATGATTTTCACCATTTTATTTCAGAAAACATTATTCGCTCCAAAATTTTGGAAGATGATCTCAGCCAGATAGCAGTATTTCGTTCAAACCGATGCGACTCCGCCGAGCTCATGACGGTCAATGAGCAAAAAGTATGGCTGGCGCTCGAATACGAGCGAAGTCAAAAATCACGCGCAAGATACATCCATAGAATCAAAAATTGGTATCAGGCCGAGAATCTTCCAGGCATCTTGTTAGTTGCCGAAAATGATTCTCTGATCGAATTGATGTCCAAGATTGATTCCTCAACGCTTCCTCATCTGCCGCGTAAAATTCTTTATCTGTCGAAAACCAAGCTTCAAACAGCAACGAGCGAGATTAAGTTTTTCAACTGCGAAAAGGCACCGCTGACATTCACATTGAATAAATCGTTGAACATTCAATATCCAATTTTAGATCAAAGTTTTGCCAAATCGTGATCGGCTCTTTGATTTCTTCTACGCAACAATTGTTGTGAACTATCTATGAATTCATCGTGATTTGACCATGAATAAACTGTGAACAAACCCAACAAAAGGAGTTCTTCGTAAATATTTATTTTCCGTATGTTTTATCGAAATTCTTGAACCT
>JAMIQD010000017.1:0-2072 GCA_035914755.1 Pseudobdellovibrionaceae bacterium
ACCCCCAATGTCGTCACTTTACCGCCGCGACCTAAAGCCACAACAATATCGGGATTAAATGATAAAATGTTTTCGTTCAAAGTGTATTCAGTACTGATGCCAAGCACATCAAAGCCAACCCTGATCAGAGCTGACTGAATATTCACCATTTCAGTGTATTCTTCATAGACGAGAAGTATTTTACTTACCACGCTCATATTGTCAGGGATCTCCTCCTTCTGGTCAAGAAAGCTTCCTCTGGACAATGGCCTCGAATCCTACAACTAAATAAAGCCTCAAAGCCAATATTCCATTAAACTGTGAACTCTATGTTAGGAATTCTTCGCGGAAAAAAAGCCGCCCAATACATATTTTTTGAGATGCTTCCAGGTTTCATACTAGGGATGGTGGTTTTTATTTCCATCATCCTCATGTTTCAGGTCCTGCGACTTACCGAGTTTGCTCTCGTGCACGGAGTCGATACAAAAACCATCGCCGAGATCGTCGGCTATATATGCATATCACTTTTACCGGCGCTATTTCCGATGAGTCTGCTCTTCGCTATTATCCTAACCTATGGGCGCCTCAGCAGCGATTCAGAAGTGGTTGCAATGAAAGCCTCCGGAATGCACATGGGGATGATCTTACTTCCGGCACTGATCATTTCAGTTCTTGTGGGAATTTTATCCGCGCAGACTTCTTTCGAAATCGCCCCCTGGGGCAACCGCCAATTCGAAGTCTTGTTCACACGGCTGGGAAACTCCAAAGCCGCGGCCACCATCAAGGAGGGCACCTTCTCTGAGGGATTCTTTGATATGGTCGTCTACGCCAACAAAGTAGACTCAGACAAGGGCCTGCTCGAGAACGTCTTTATTTACGACGAAAGAGATCCCACAGCCCCCTTCACGATCATTGCCAAAAAGGGCGCCATCGTTGCAAACTCCAAAAACTCAGGAAACAGTGTCCTGCTACGCCTTGAAAACGGAGATATTCATCGTAAAACCCAGACACATACTAAAATTAAATTTGAAACCTACGATATTTTTTTAACAGACCCGGTCCAAGATGTTATTCGCGAAAAATCCCCCCAATCTCTGACAATCGGAGAACTGCGCGACCTGCTCAGAAAGGACGATCTTAAGATCGAGGATCGCCGCATCTTTGAAACTGAGTTCCATAAACGCTGGGCCATCTCTATGCTCTGTATCGTCTTTTCTCTGATTGGAGTAGGATTGGGCACCACAACAAACCGCCGCGCCGTCAAAACCGGGGGCATGATTTTATGTATCGTCATCGTTATCGCTTATTGGGTCCTGTATGTCACCCTTGAGGGGCTAGCACGCAATGGTCAGCTACAACCAGCTCTCGCTGTCTGGACCCCACTTGTTTTATTTCTTGGCATTGGCATTGAATCTCTAAGAAGGAATTGGAACTAAACTCGCAGGAGTTAGTTTTCTACGAAAAATGAGCGATGCAGTAGCATCCCTACCACCACGGTCATCCTTGACCACATCGCCCCTCCCTTATTTCTAATGTTAAAAGGAAAGGTGAGACTTTTTCAAAGGCTTTTTTCATTTAATTTCATTTTTTTTAGTTATTTATAGTAGATAAAAAGTTGCCACTACCGCTAGAATTTAATGTCAACCACTTGAACTAGCCATAGGGCCCATGTTTAACGATATTTTATCTCGCCTCTAAAATACATGCACAGATCTTGCGCATCGCGAACTGCGGTAGCTCCTTCGGCCAACAAATCGAGATTTCCCAGGTGCGACCCCTCGCTCGGATGACCTGGAACCACCAGTACATTTTTTCCCAACTGCAAGGTCTTCTGCGCTGTTAATAGACTCCCGCTGCGACGCCGAGCCTCGATAAGTAATGTCATGACTCCCAGTCCAGCAATCAATCGATTGCGGTCATGAAAATAGTATTTTTGCATCGATTGGCCAAAGGCGTATTCGCTCATAAAACAGCCTCCCCCATCCACTACTGACGTCAGCCAAGTACTCAGACTACTTGGGTAAATTGCCCCTAAACCAGAGGGCAAAGCAATAATCGTTGGGCTCTGTTTGCGAAGCGCCAGGCGATGCGCC
>JAMIQD010000018.1:0-1949 GCA_035914755.1 Pseudobdellovibrionaceae bacterium
TACGGAATCAAACCTGAGAATCTCAATTTCAAAAATCACGAGAAGTTGGCTCACTACGCTCGCGCTGCGGTAGATGTGGAGTTTAAATTTCCGATGGGCTTTAGTGAGCTCGAAGGGATTCACAATCGCTCCGATTTCGATCTCACGCAGCACATGAAATTTTCAGGGAAATCTTTGGAGTACTTTGATGAGGCCAACAAAGAAAAATATATCCCCTTCGTGATTGAGACGGCGGTGGGTTGTGATCGTTTAATTTTAGCATTTATGTGCGATGCTTACCGCGAAGAGATCACTACGGATGACAAGGGCCAAGAGGATGTTCGTTTGGTCATGGGCTTTCACCCTGAGATTGCTCCATTCAAGGTGGCAATTTTGCCGCTGTCGAAAAAAGTAGAGTTGACGTCGGTGGCAGACAAACTCCGCGATCAGTTGGCGGAAGATCTTGATGTGACCTATGATGAGACTGGAAGCATCGGAAAGCGATATCGCCGTCAGGATGAGATCGGAACACCTTTCTGTGTGACCGTGGATTTTGAAACAATCAACGATCAAGCCGTGACGGTTCGTCATCGCGACACCATGGTACAAGAGCGCGTGGCGATGACTCAGTTGAATGCTTATGTCGCAGCAAAACTTAAAAACTTTGGATCTAAATAGATAGCCTCTAAATCAGGAGACGAAATATGTATACTCAAGCCAGTACTTCAGGCGCCGAGACAAAAGCGAATATCCCTCAGAAGTTCGTTTATTTTTTTGCAGCGGGAGACTCTGAAGGTAATGCCGGAATGAAAAACATTTTAGGTGGAAAAGGAGCGAATCTTGCAGAGATGACCTCTTTAGGAATTCCAGTTCCCCCGGGGTTTACGATTTCGACGGAGATCTGCACTCACTTTTATGAAAATGGCGGGAAGCTTCCGGACTGGGTACGGCCTTCAGTTCTTGAGGCGATGAAAAAAGTTGAAGTTAAGATCGGTAAAAAATTTGGCGATGTCAGCAATCCTTTATTGGTGTCGGTGAGATCGGGGGCTCGGGCTTCGATGCCAGGTATGATGGATACGATTTTAAATTTGGGCCTTAACGATCAGACGGTAGAGGGGCTTGCAAAATCTTCGAACAATTCGCGTTTTGCTTGGGACTCATATCGACGCTTTATTCAGATGTACTCAGATGTGGTGATGGGGATGAACTCTTCACTTTTGGAGGTCACGCTTGAAGACCTCAAAGACGAAAAGAAGTATAAATTAGATACCGAGCTGACTGTAGAGGACCTCAAACATCTCGTAAAAAAGTTTAAAGACTTGGTGAGCCAGATGACGGGTCGAACTTTTCCGAATGATCCTTACGAGCAATTGTGGGGAGCCGTTACTGCGGTTTTTCATTCTTGGAATACTCCGCGTTCGATCACTTATCGCGATCTGCACCATATTCCGGCGTCGTGGGGAACGGCTGTTAATATTCAGTCCATGGTGTTTGGCAATATGGGTGATGATTCTGCTACGGGAGTGGCCTTTACCCGGGACCCTAGCACTGGAGAAAAAGCCTTCTATGGAGAGTTTTTGATCAATGCTCAGGGCGAAGATGTTGTGGCCGGGATAAGAACTCCGCAGCCGATTACTAAAATCGCAGCCGCCAAAATGGGCCTGAAGTCTCTAGAGGAGGCTATGCCTGAGGCTTACCTTCATTTGGTGACTATTTACCAAAAACTAGAAAGTCACTATCGTGATATGCAAGACATAGAATTCACGATTGAGAAAAATAAATTGTGGATGCTTCAGACTCGAAACGGCAAGAGAACGGCAAAGGCGGCTTTGAAAATTGCCTGCGATATGATCGACGAAAAATTGATCACGGATGAAGAAGCTATTTTGCGATTAGATCCAGCAGCTTTGGATCAACTGCTGCATCCGACTTTGGATCCAAAGTCGCAAAAAACTCAACTTGCAAAGGGA
>JAMIQD010000019.1:0-6770 GCA_035914755.1 Pseudobdellovibrionaceae bacterium
ATCATTGCAGATCAAGAGAATCGCTTCGAAGCCGGCCACGAAGGCCGTGGTCTGATCGCCGCCACCTCGCCCTCAAAAAAAAATGACATCGCCGCCATTCTCGACGATCTGAATCGCCAATACCGGGCCAAGAGCAGTTTAAAAATGACGCAGTTTCTGTCTGATGGCTGGAAACAAAGCAAAATCCTATCAAAGGCATCCATTAAACAGGCCCCTTTTTACGTCGTTTCAAAAACAACCATGCCCTCTGTTCTTATTGAAGTAGGATTTCTAACTCACCCCGAAGAGGCAAAAAAACTCACGAGCACAAAGTACCAACAAGAAATTGCCCAGAAAATCTACAAAGCCCTCACTCATTACAAAGAAATGATGGACAAAATCGGAGATCAGGCCCTACAGTAGCGCCTTACAAAGGGACAAAAGTATGCGCGCTCATGGACGTCTTTCTTCTCAATTAAGACCTGTTAAAATCACGCCTCACGTTTCTGAATACGCCGAAGGGTCGGCGCTAGTAGAGTTCGGACGAACGCGAGTGCTATGCACCGCAAGTTACGAAGCCAAAGCCCCACAATGGCTGCTCGGCTCTGGCGAGGGCTGGATCACTGCCGAGTATGGCATGCTCCCTCGCTCCACTCATCAGCGCATGAAACGCGATAAGATCAATACAGGCGGACGCACTCAAGAAATCTCTCGCTTGATTGGCCGCAGCCTTCGCGCCTCTTTAGATCTCAAAGCTCTCGGTGAAAAACAAATTCTTATCGACTGCGATGTCCTCAACGCCGATGGCGGGACTCGCACGGCCGCTGTCACCGGTGGTTTTGTAGCCCTCGCTCTTGCTCTTAAAAAACTTCATGGCCTCAGCGAAATTAAGTCCGTGCCATTGATCAACTATGTGGCTGCAATCAGCGTTGGCATTCAAGGCAATGAAGTTTTATTAGATCTAGATTACGACGAAGACTCTGCCATCGGAACAGATATGAATTTCATCATGACAGATCAAGGCCAGTTTGTTGAAGTTCAAGGCACCGCCGAAGACAAGCCCTTCACTCGCGAACAGCTCAATTCGATGATGGACGTGGCGACGAAAGGCTGCGGCGAACTCTTCCGAATTCAAGAAGAGATCGTCGGACCCATTTTCAAACGCACGCAAAATTCTGCTTTCTAAATTAAAGGAGCATCATGGAACTTTGGCTTGCAACCAGCAATAAAGGCAAGGTTAGCGAATACAAAATTGGACTTCGAGATTTAGCTGATCTTAAAATCTTCACGCAGAATGACATTCCATCGTTCACGCCTCGCCCCGAGGATGGAAAGACCTTTTTAGAAAATGCCCAAATCAAGGCAAGAACACTCAAAGCTGTCAAAACTGGCGTGTGGGTTTTGGGAGAAGACTCTGGCCTCGAGGTGGAAGGCCTTAACAATCTTCCCGGAATTCACACGGCAAGGTATGCGGGCCCTAAAGCTTCCGATAGCGAAAATATCGCAAAATTACTAAAAATGATGGCCATTCGCCCAATCCAGAACCGCCGAGCTCGATTTGTCTGCTCAACCGTGATTTTTACCCCCACAGGGGAGGAGTGGCACTTCGAAGGCACCCTCTCTGGCAGCATTGCTACAAAACCTAGCGGTCAAATGGGCTTTGGCTACGATCCCGTATTTGTTCCCGAAGGTCAGACGCAAACTCTTGCGGAGCTTGGCCCTGGTTATAAAAGTCAAAACACACATCGGGCAATAGCTCTAAAAGCCTTTTTAGAAAAGCTCAAATCAGTTTGAAGTGGACAAAATAAAGGGGCCTTGCTAGCCTCCCCGGAAATGCACTTTTAACTCAGGAGACTACGAGTGATGAAGGGCCTAAAAATCTTTACGGGAAATTCGCATCCAATTCTTGCACGTAAAGTAGCCGAAGCCGCGGGTGTAGAGCTTGGTTACTCTCAAGTCAGCAACTTTGCTGACGGCGAAATTCAGATAGAAATTCACGAAAGTGTCCGGGGACAGAGCGTCTACATCATTCAAAGCACCTGCCCGCCGGTCAATCAAAACTACATGGAACTCTTTATCATGGTCGATGCCCTCAAGCGTGCATCGGCGGCCCAGATCACGGCGGTCATACCCTACTTTGGTTACGCGCGCCAAGATCGCAAGGTGGCTCCCCGAGCTCCAATTTCCGCCAAATTGATGGCTGATCTCTTAACGACTGCGGGCGTGGACCGGGTCGTTTCTGTAGACCTCCATGCTACCCAAATCCAGGGCTTCTTTGATGGCCCGGTCGACCACCTCTTTGCCATCCCTACTTTAGCGAGGGCCTGGCGAGAGCAATTGGGCAATGGCGGCGACTTTATCGCAGTGAGTCCTGACGCCGGAGGGGTTGAGCGAACTCGGGCCTTTGCTAAACGCATTGAGAGCTCCATGGCCATTATCGATAAACGCCGTTCAGGCCCCAACGAAGCCAAAGCCCTGCACCTGATCGGGGATGTGGCCAATAAAACAGCAGTGATTGTCGATGACATGATTGATACAGCTGGAACCCTTACACAAGGGGTTGACAGTCTTATTAAAAATGGTGCAAAACGTGTCTTCGCCGTTGCGACGCATCCAGTTTTATCGGGCCCAGCGATCTCTCGCTTAAAAGAAAGTCCGATCGAAAAAGTGTGGGTTTCTGACACGATTCCCTTGTCCGAAGCGGCGATTGCTTCAGGAAAGTTTGAAGTAGTTTCGGTAGCACCTCTGCTTGCTGAAGCCATCAAACGCATCCACGGCAACGACTCGGTGAGCTCTCTATTTGACTAGGGCTCACCTTTAGATTTGTTAACAAGTGACCAGTATCCAAACGGAGATGGGTCTATACAGACGGAAGTATGAAATGAAACAACGTTTAGATTTAAGTGTAGAAGCTCGTGAGACTGGAAAACACAACAGCCGCGCTCTTCGCAATGCCAATAAGGTTCCAGGAGTTATCTACGGAGCTATCGAAAACACCAACGTCTTTGTCGATGTGCGAGATGCTGTTAAGTACAATACACGCGCCTACGAGAATGCTCTCTTTAACTTGAAAAGCCCTATTGGCTCTGCAAATGGCAAAGTGGTTCTGATCAAGTCTGTTGATGTTCACCCTTTGACCCGCCGTCCAGTTCACATTGATTTCTTTGCTCTTGATCTTAAAAAATCTGTGCGCGTTAACATCGAAATTCGCCTTGAAGGCAAACCTATCGGTCTTGCAGAGGGCGGCTTACTCAACGTTGTTCACCGTCAAATCGAGATCGAATGTCTTCCGACTGAAATCCCTGATTTCATCACGGCAGACGTTTCTAACCTGGGAGTAGGTGATGCTCTCCACGTTTCTGACTTGAATATTGCAGCTGGACTTAAAGTTTTGACTCGTCCAGAAGAAACAATTGCGGTTGTTGCGGTCCAAGAAGAAGAAACTGCGGCTCCAGCAGCAGCCGAAGCCGCTCCTGCGGCAGCTCCTGCAGCGGGTGCAGCAGCTCCAAAAGCCGATGCAAAAGCAGCAGCCCCTGCAAAAAAGTAATTCATTTATTGAACCACCTCAAAAAGCGGCCTTTAAAGCCGCTTTTTTTGTTTCTGGAGAATGAAGTTTATGTGGCTCATCGTAGGACTAGGCAACCCTGGCAATCAGTATTCACTCACGAGGCACAATATTGGCTTTATGGCGGTCGACTATTATTTAAAGGGTTTAAACCTGTCGACACCTAAATCCCAATTCAAGGCCGAAGTTTATCAAACAAAAATTGCTGATCAACCCGTCATTTTCTGCAAGCCACAAACTTTTATGAATCTCTCAGGAGAATCTGTTCAGCCCCTCATGGGCTTTTACAAGATTGCCCTCGACCATCTAATCGTGGTCCATGATGAGATCGATCAGCCCTTTGCACAAATGAAGATCCAGAAAAATCGCGGACATGGCGGACACAACGGCATCAAAAGCATCTCTGGTCTTTTGGGTTCGGCAGACTACATTCGCCTTCGTTTAGGCGTGGGGCGCCCCGAAAACCCCCAAATTCCCGTTGCAGATTACGTTTTAAATAAGTTTACCCAAGAAGAGTTTACAGCTCTGCCTCAGTTTTTAAATCAGGCTTGTGATGCTCTCGAAAGCATCTTGATTGATGGAGTTCAAAAAGCTTCGACGAAATTCAATTCTTAGGGTATAAAATCTAACTTTCAAGGAGCTCTCATGGCATTACAGGTCGGTATTGTTGGACTACCAAACGTCGGAAAAAGCACCCTTTTTAATGCTTTGACCTCAGCAAAAGCAGAAGCTGCAAACTATCCGTTCTGCACCATTGATCCCAATGTTGGCGTCGTGACTGTACCAGACCCGCGAATGGACAAAATTACTGGCTTTGTAAAACCTCAAAGTGTTGTGCCGACAACAATGGAATTTGTGGATATCGCCGGCATCGTCAAAGGGGCCAGCCAGGGCGAGGGCCTCGGCAATCAATTCCTTAGTCACATTCGCCAAACGGATGCCATTGTGCACGTTGTTCGTTGCTTTGATGACCCAAACATTATTCACGTTTCTGGAAGCGTCGATCCCGTAAGAGACATGGAAATTATCAATACTGAACTCATGCTCGCAGATTTGGATTCTGCAGAAAAGCGCCTCAAGCGGGTTGAAAAAACAGCAAAGTCGACAACCGACAAAAAAATAAAAATGGAATACGAAGTCGCGCGCAAAGTCGTTGAAGTCCTTGGCAAAGGATTACCAGCTCGCTCCGTTCAAATCGACGACATGGAAGCGCCCTTCCTTAAAGAAATGCATCTGTTGACTGCGAAACCTCAGCTATATGCAATGAATGTTTCTGACTCCGACTTCGCGAGTGGTGGAAATGACTGGACTCGGGCTGTTGAAAAACGAGCCGCCGAAGAAGGCAATACAACAATTTTGATTTGCTCAGCGATGGAAGCAGAAATTGCTCAGCTTCCGATAGAAGAGCGCAAAGAGTTTTTATCCTCGATGGGCGCTGCCGAGCCGGGCCTCAATCGCTTGATCCGCGAAGCTTACAAGTTGCTCGGCCTACAAACCTACTTTACAGCGGGCGAAAAAGAAGTTCGTGCGTGGACCATTCGAGCTGGAACAAAGGCTCCGCAAGCGGCGGGTGTTATTCACACCGACTTCGAACGAGGATTTATTCGCGCAGAAACTTATCACTGCGAGGACTTGTTTTCTCTAAAAAGTGAGCAGGCCGTCAAAGATGCCGGAAAATACCGAGTCGAAGGAAAAGAGTACATCGTAAAAGATGGTGATATTCTTTTCTTCCGTTTCAACGTCTAGAAGTCAAAATCAGATGAAAACTAAGCACCGTCAGAAATAACACGAGGGCTGGCAAAAGCAAAAGGTGGGGGAACTCCGAAAGAGATCTCCACCCCTCGTGAAGCAGAATCCCCCAACTAACCTGAGGGGCCTGCAAGCCGTAACCAGCAAAACTGATCATACTCTCATAAAGAATGCTTGCGGGGATTTGCAAGGTAAACAGAACCAACAAAGGCCCTCTCATATTTGGCAAAATATGACGGCAAAGTATTCTGGAATCTTTGGCCCCGAGGGCTCTTGCTGCCATAACATAATCCAGGGATTTGATCTGTTTCGTTTGACCGCGAGTGACCTTGGCAACGTTAAACCAGTGAACCAACGAAATGCTAATTCCGATAGCAAGCAAAGTCTTAAAATCAAATCCCCCCGTTTCGAGTAAGTTCCGAAAAAACAAGCAGAGCAATGAGACCATTAAAAAACTCGGGATGGCTTGAACGATATCGATGACTCGAATTACAACTCGGTCTCCCCAGCCTTCAAACCACCCGCCGGCGAGCCCAATAGCAACTCCGAAAACCATCGTCATTGTGCTTGAAAAAATTGCGACAAATAATGATACGCGGGCCCCAAAAAATACCCGAGTAAAAAGGTCTCGCCCAAGCGAGTCTGTTCCAAACCAGTGCTGCTTATTGGGTGAAAGCAAAATACTTTCGGCATCCTGAAAATCAAAAGAATAACCTGTAAGCGCCTCAATTGAAATCGCCAGAACAATCAAACAAAACAGAAAGGACCATCCAAAATATGCTGGCTTCAGCTTCATCTTGCCTCTCGCATGCGTGGATCAATACACATCGACAGGACATCAAATAAATTCGTCAGCAAGATCATCGAGCAACCATATAGCAAGACCAGCGCCATAATCACTGGATAGTCTCGCAGGTTTAAGCTTTCAACGAACTGTTGGCCCAATCCAGGGATCGAAAATAAGATCTCCACCAGAAATGATCCAGAAATAATTCCCACAATCATAGGCCCACTCACTGACAAAATTGGCATGACAGAGTTTTTATATGCATGTCGCAAAACAATTTGCTCGCTCGAAAGCCCCTTCGCCTTAGCAGTTCGAATAAAGTCGAGCCGCATCGTTTCGTTTAATGAGTTAGACAGAAGAAGATTCATTTGACCCCAGGGACGAAAACTTAGAGTCAAAAGTGGAAGTATGTAGTGCAAGGGACTTTTTAAAAAAGCAGTCGGTAGCCAATGCAAATAAAAGCCAAAAATATATATCAAAATCGGCCCAAGAAATAACGAAGGCAAAGACACCGCGATGACATTTAAAAATCGAAGGGCGCCATTCAGAATCGAACTTGGGCGAAGAGTTCCAAAAGTGCTCGTCACAAAAGAAGAAATAAAAATAATAAACACTGCAAATATGTTTAAAAAAAAAGTTTGAGCGATGCCGCCATATATAATATCTATCACCGGCTTGTTCGTCTGAATC
>JAMIQD010000020.1:0-5454 GCA_035914755.1 Pseudobdellovibrionaceae bacterium
GGAGATGATGCTGGCGCGGACAGCTTGGACCATTTCTTCGAATTTTTTGTCATCAAATTTGGGAAATACTTTTTCGATCAGATCTGCATCCAATTCTTTTGTAAAGTAGTTTCCTACCAAGGTCGTGCAACGCTCTTGACGATCTGGGCGTTTTTCGGGTCCGCCAAAATACTTTCGATTGAATTCAAATTTTTGCTGAAAGTAATTGGGATAAGCATTATCCAAGAGATTGTCGAGATTTATCAGAAGATAAAAATCCTTCCACGTCTCAGTTGCATACTTAGCGAGGTGAGTATTTAAAAATGCCAACCCCTCAGGGACTGGCGTGTTGATTAAAATGTCTTTAGAAAGAGGTTTTAAAAACGTTTCTGTTTTGAGTTGAGGATAGGATTTTGCAAAATCGGATGTAGCGCTCACCCGTTTTTCGCCCCAACGTTGACGCCGTATTGCCGCCACGGGGTATGTTTTGATAAATTCTTTTTGCAGGGCTATGATTTTTTGCGCTTTCTTGTTCGCCTCTTCAAGAGTTAGCTTGGGGCCATAAATTGTTTTATAAAATGCGGAGAGGAGGTTTTCGTAATCCTTCATCAGGTCCGCATTTTCGTAGTATTTATGATCGGGGAGTCTCATCAAATTGACACCCACGAGGGCGTCTAACTTGTTCGGATCATCTAAGTTGGCGGAGGCGCTCAGGTAAATAAGACTTGCCATGGCTTCGGGCATTTTTTCGTAATTGTAAGAAAGAAGCTGCTCGCTCGTGGAGATTTTTGCAAGATCCTCAAGGCGCTTTTTGACCTCTTTTTGCTCTGCCGTCGCTGAGGACTTTTCATTCATACAGGCTAAATAAAAATCGCGAATTTGTTTTGTTCGCGGAGGAAGGTCCATTTCTTTGGGGAGATTTAGCAGATGAGATTTTTTAATTTCAAGTAGTCGTTCAATAGAGTCATTAAAAGAAAACATATGATGGCTGCGATCGTCACGAAGCTGAAACCCCTCTTCGACTTTTGAGCACACATAGGCATGAAAGTCTTCGCAGGGGTTTATTTTTTCGTTGAGCGGAAATTCACGTCGCGCTGGAATTGTTGCGAAACTTTGATCCAAAAAAGAAATCAAAAGGAGCAGGGTGAGAGTGATTCGAGTCATAGATGATTCTCCAGTGTCAGTAGACAATCTAACTACAATTCACGGGCGGATTATTGGCAACCCAATTTTTCAATAAAAAAAGCCGACCTTCAGGGTCGGCTTTTTAATTTATTTAGTAATAAACCTAGTATGTAACTAAGTTTAGTAACGATTGCGAGATCCGCCGCCGCCACCGAAACCGCCGCGACCACCGCCGCCGCCACCACCACCACGTCGTGGCTCTTGTGGTTTAGCTTCAGAGATATTCATTGCGCGACCAGCAAGCTCAGCGCCGTTCAACTTTTGAATAGCAGTTGCAGCTTCTTCGTCTGTTGACATTTCAACAAAACCGAAACCTTTGCTACGTCCAGTCTCACGATCAGTGATCACGTTTGCTGAATCAACTGTGCCAAATTCGGAGAATACATCAGTCAGTTGATCTGAGCTGACGCCGAAAGACAAGTTACCTACATATATTTTTTTACCCATATGTGCCTCCTAGAGCTATTGGGGGCCATTCGCAGAAGACAAAAGACTATCTAATGAACCGAGAACGACTTTGGAGGGGGATTAGATCATGGACGGGTATAAATTGATAGCTCAAAGTGCCAAAAAACAAGGTTTTTTACTTTGTTTCAACGATTTTTTAGGCCAAAACGGTCTATAAATCTTTCTATAAGCTCTTTATGGGCTCGAACTTTGAGGGTTGAGCCCTTTTCGTCGTAGGACTCCCCTAAAACCCGCATTTTGGAGCGGAGCTCGCCGATAGCCCCCGGTACTGTGTAGGGGATAAACACCTCTTCGGTGATCATGTCAGTTTCGAAATAACCGAGGAGCCGAAGTCTCAATTGAGCAATATCTTCGGGCTTGGTCGCCGATAAAAAGACCCCTTCTGGGAACTCGCTCTTGAGCGCAGCCAATTGCTCGGGCGAGAGTCGGTCGACCTTATTTAAAATAAGAAGACTTGGAATCTCGTGGGCGCCGACTTCTTCTAGAACAGAGCGAGTGACTTGCAGTTGCGATCTAAAGGTCGAGTCCGAAGAATCCACAACATACAAAAGCAAAGATGCGTTGAGGGCTTCATCGAGAGTGGACTTAAAGGAAGCCACAAGATCGTGGGGGAGTTTTTTGATAAAGCCCACGGTGTCTGAAATTAAAATCTTGGGAACAGTCTCTGGATATAGTAGCCGCACGGTGGTATCGAGTGTCGCAAAAAGCTTATCTGCTACTAAAACTTCACTTCCAGTTAGAGCTCGCATCAGAGAGGACTTTCCGGCATTGGTATAACCCACGAGAGCGACTGAAATCTCTTGATCCCGCCTGGAGCGTCTGACGTTGTGCTCTTGTGAAATCGAACCGAGCTCTTGTTTGAGTTCCTTGATGCGGTCTCTAATGCGGCGCTTGTCTAGCTCGAGGCTGGTTTCTCCCGCTCCTTTTCCGCCCATACCGCCACCACCGCGGTCTTCGTTGCCTCCGGTTTCTCGTAAACGGGGAGCGACATAAGTCAGCTTGGCGATTTCGACCTGCAACTTGGCGGCCCTCGTTCTCGCATGGCGACTGAAGATCTCGATGATAACACCGGTGCGATCCAAAACGGGAACTCCGGTGGCGCTTTCCATATTTCTTAATTGCGAGGGGGAGAGATCGCAATCAAAGATGACGATCTGGGCCTTTTCCTTAGGGGCTTCACTCGAAGAGAAATCTTCTTCTTCGAAGTCGTCTTCGCTTTCAATTTCAGAGGATTTGTTTTTTTCGAACCTTAAAGCCGCCTTATGTTTTTTCTTGATCACCATCGGGCCAACAACTCCAGGGCCCCCAGTCCAACTCGAAAGTTCTTTGAGTTTGCCGTCGCCCAGTACTGTGGAGCTGCGTTCGGAGTTTCTGCGTTGCCAGGTTTTGCCAATAACATTGTATCCAAGGGTGGTGACGAGGCGAGCCAGCTCGGCCAACGAGCCTTCGATTTCGGAGTCCGAAACCTTAGGCAGCTGAATGCCAACCAAAAGCGCATTGAGAGATTTTTTTTTGTCGAAGGCATCCATCACAACACCACTGTACAATGAGTCTCTGGCCATGTACTAGTAATTTATGAATCACGAAGATATTTGCAGGATCGCAGTCCTAGGCAACGCCTGCGGGGGAAAAACCACACTCAGTCGGCGGCTCAGCCAGCTTTACCGGATACCGGTGACTCACGTTGATAGTATTCAATTTTTACCCGGCATGAAAATCAGACCTCATGCTGAGTCCATTCAGATATTAAGTGCCATCCAGCAGCAAGACCAGTGGCTAATAGATGGTTACGGACCTTTGGATATTCTTCAGGAGCGCTTGCGGCGGGCCTCCTCGATTGTGCTGATTGATTTGCCTCTATGGCGACACTATTGGTGGTGCACCAAGCGACAGATTAAAAATCTTTGGTCCAGGAGAGACGAGTTGCCAGAGGGCTGCTCCGAAACAACTTGGTATCAAATAAAAAAAATCTACAAAAGTCTGTGGCAGGTCCACTTTAAAATGCGTCCTGAGCTCTTGCGGATTCTGGAGCGAGAGGAGTTCTCTCATAAGGTCACCTATATTCGCAATATTTCAGACTGGCAGAGAGTTGCAGCCTTAGGTCCTAAAAGCCACGCTCTCTGAGAGTGAATCTGTCTAAGTTCAGAGACTTCATTTAAGCTAGAGATTGGCGCTAGCTAGGGGGGCTTTTTGAAAAAGAATCTGTCGTTGTGTTTGGTTATTGCGCTGTCTGGGTGCTCGTTAACTTCTCATCTTACAGAAAAAGGAGATCGTGCGCCTGCGCAGTTTCTTCAAGGAGCGAGAGTTCTCGAAGAAAAAGAAATTTTGAAGACGGCATCTTCGGGCCCTCTTCAAGTAAAAAAAGCTCGCTTAATTACGGACAATGATGCCGCCTTTGATAGCAAAATTGAGGCAATTCGCACTGCGCGAAGTGGAGAAACAATCCGTCTTTCGTATTACATATATTCTCTAGATCACTCTTCGTCGGTATTTAGCGAGGAGTTGTTAAAAGCAGCAAAACGCGGGGTCAAGGTTCGCTTGCTCGTCGATTTTCTGACTAATTACAAAAATCTAGATTTGTTTTCTTATCTTGAGAGCGAGGGACGCGGAAATATCGAAGTGAAGCTGTACGGCCGACCTAATTCAATCATTTTGCGCGACGCAATTTTTTTAACTCAACCTTGTCCAGAGACGAAGGGGCCAGTGTCGCCAACAACCTGTTCTGCGTATAAGTGGAAAAATCAGATACGAGATACTCCAGACTATTTTGGCCAGCTATTGTTGAGTGGCTTGTACGCCCAAAATGTAACTGCGATTTCGACAGCTGTTTTAAAAGGGCAGCAAATAGATATCAAGGCTTACACTGAGGGCGCTTCGATGTCGGATGAAGACCAAAAATCCTTGCAAGAGTTTTTCAAATTGCTTTATCGAGCTAAAGCTCACAATGATCTTGATTCCAAAATCAAGGTTGCCATCGCACTGCAAATCCACGCGGAAAAACTGAATCCCATTCTGAACGAAATATATGGGCGTCTGCCTCTCGAGCAAATGGGGGAGCCTTCTGCTAGAGAATGGGAGCATATTACGGACTTTACCCATCACAAAATATTACTTGTTGGCTCTAGATTTATTCAACTCGGCGGTCGAAATATTGAAAACTCTTATCATATGAAGGCAAATCCGCTGACTGATAAATATATATTTATGGACACGGATATGGCCCTCGAACTCAGGGGCGGAGGAGAAGCTATAGCTTCGACCTTTGATGAGCTTTGGAACTTCGAAGCTATGACAGTTCCAGTTTCGACCGTACAAAAAATAATGCCAAATGATTTTATTGAAAATGCCGAGGTGGCAAAAGCTGTTGTCGAGGCTTGTACTCCCCATGAATACCGAACAATGGATGAACGGCAAAAGCTGATAAAGTGTATTGAGTCGAGACTCGCCGCACATTCAAAGTTTTTGCCATTAAAAAAACGTTTGCTTTTGCTTAAAGCTCAAATGACCTCTTCTGCCAATCGCTATCGCCGCGAATATGCTCGATCAAAGAAATATACAGAAACCTGGCAGCATGATCAGCGAACTTACAATGATCAGTTGGATATGGAAGATCTCTCGCAAGTGATGGTGGCATATATAGAAAATCTTCCTTACAGAAAAGAACTTTCACCGGCAGACAGAGAGCGGACCTATGGTGTCACTTCGGGGCTCGAGCTCAAGCGAGGAAAGTACATTCACCACTTGTGGTATCGCGGACTTGAAAACACCTGTGTGGTTGCAGCCCAAGAACTCAAAAAAGATCCAAAGGCACCCCCAAAAAGA
>JAMIQD010000021.1:0-3563 GCA_035914755.1 Pseudobdellovibrionaceae bacterium
ATAGCCCCTGCTTGCCACTCGGTGGGTCTTTTCCCGTCGAATGCCTGCCTATGCTACCAGCGCCCTGACTTACGGCTATTATTGACGCTGATAGTGGGCGACAGTTGCCCCTCTCCGAAGTCATAAAATAAATGGAAAGATCCTAAAGCCGTCAAAAATTGCTTCTTTCCATTTATCTTCATCGGAGGATTTATGGATCAACAACCGCTCGCCGTGTGGCTTCTTAATTCGGAGGTGATTGGAGCGTCAGCGTTCCGCCTTTACTTCATTTTCTTAGGAGCAAAAACAGCTCACCCAGAAAGACGGTCTCATCACTTTACCCGAGGGGATCTAGCCCGACTGACCAAGTTATCCGCCAACACTTTAAAAAAAGGACTTCAAGAATTGAAGACCTTAAAAATAGTTCTCTTAGATTCATTCGATTTACAAAGGACTATGTTCATAGTGAATGATGTGAAGGATTATAATTGGACAGAGATCAAGCGAAGGCAGGGACTCGTCAATAATTGAGAGGGTCGCAGGATTTGCGGAGGATTTTAAATCATTCGGGCAATTAGGTAGGGTTATTACATATAAAAATTGGTTTTTCGTCGTTCATCAATTTTTGCTGACCTCCATCACATTTAGATTTTGGAGGTTATATGTCTGAAGATCTTTTCTCATTCTTTATTGTTCCCGAGACTCCCGATCTCGATTTCAAAAATCCAAAACGCTACACGGTATTCCGCAAGTTCTCGGATGAACTGATCGCCGTGGTCTCTTATGATTGGAACGGCGACGGCTTCCGAATTCGCTACGAGGTCGATCTACCACGCTGGGAGCAGGATCAACTTGTGGCTGAAGCAAAGACGCTCGGGCGTTGGCTTTTTAAACCTGATTTATAGACCTTAAACCATCAAAAAACTGACCGTCTCAAATAGAAAATAGGACCGGACTAGACCTCTATTGCGCGATATAATTAACCGATACGCAATAGGGAGTTTTTATGTCCGAGCAAGATAAAAAAGAAGATCAACTGCCTCACCATTCGGGTGAAAAGTTCGAGCATGGCAAACAAGTCGAACCGTATATCTATAATTGCCGAAACAAGAAAAAACTAAAACTCTTCGATGTTCACTTCTACCTAGTAATCAACGGCAAACAAGTGAACAGGAAGAAAGCCAACATTAAAGGCATTCAGAGCGCCAGAAATATTCTTAAAGAGTTTCAACAAGAGCTATGGCAACTACGATTGCGTTCGAAGAATGGTGATAGGAAGTGGAAAGACGCTAAAAGAATTGCGTACTCTAAAATTGCCGACAAGCATGAGAAGCGTGGAGAGAGTTCAAGCGAACTTGAGGATCTGAAAGGCATTCTCGAAAAGCACACTAAAGTTTGGGATGAAGTTTATCTCAGCGATCTCGTGACGCAAGAAATACAAGATCATGTGGATGGTCTAAAGAATGATTCAGGCGAAGACCTTGCCCTATCAACTAAAATTAAAATATTCGGAAAAATCAGTAGAGTTTTCGACCATAACAAATGGGTAAAACGTGACAACCCAGCTAGAGGTTTGAAGCCAGATGGCTGGAGCAATAATCAAAAAAATCGAAAAATTGAAGTAGGTCTCACTCACGAGGAAGTTTATCGACTTATAGAGCATGTAAGACAAAAAGATCTAGAGTGGGCTATCGTAATTTCGTTCGCATATTTTTTAGGTGCCAGATCCGCAGAACTTTTTGCGCTTCGTTATGAAAATATAATGAGGGACAAAAATGGCGAGCCAGAAAAGATTCATATTTCCCATAGCTGGTCATGGAAAAAGAAGGCATTAAAGAAACCAAAAAATGGTGAAGCAAGAACCGTAATGCTTAGCGAAGACCTAATCGCACTAGTAAAGCTCATTGAAAAAAATAAGTTCGATGAATTCTTTCTTTTACCTCGTATCCCAGCTTGGAGAAATGGAAAAGCGTCGAGTGTTATTAGAAAGTATCTTGAAGAATTAAAAATTATAAAACCAGAAATCGAACGAAATAAAATCGAAAAAGAAAATCGGAGTGCCTCCAAGGATTGGTTCCGATTCCACGACATGAGGGCTACTATGATTAGCTTGGCTCTCGATATGAAAAATCCATTAAAAGCAGTATCTCAACAAGTGGGACATCGAAGCCTTCAGTCCACCAATCGGTATTTGCGAAACACTGAGGTCGAAGTTCAAAAAGCCGTCGTAAGCTCTCTTGGCTTTAATAACCTTAAAAATCCTCAGAATGTCGAAGAGTGCACGCACCGGTTTACAGAGGGACAGTATTCACCGGTTTACCGGTACCGGGGGGACGGCTAACACCGGTCTCAAAAGGGACATTTTTCACCCGAGTATAGGGTGACCTTGGCCATCGAGTTTTAATCGAGCCAATGCCACCCCGAGATTTTTTTCGAGTGATTAAGCGTTTTGTTTTTTTCGCTTTAATTTTTCTTGTCTTTGATGTGGCCTATAGCTATCACCCTCCATGTAAAACACTTCAGCCTCATTGACGAGTCGGTCTACGATGGCATGGGCTATGGCATCGTTAGCAAAGATCTGGTTGAACTTCCCGAACGGCAAGTTGGTAGTTGCAATGGTACCAAGCTCTGCATCGTGTCGGGTTGAGATCACCTGGAAGAACAAGTTGCTGGCCTGCGTGTCCAAAGCCACGTAGCCGAGCTCGTCGATGATTAATACCTGAGGTTTACGGTATTTATTTAGTTCCGCTTCTAAGTTGTAGGTTTTCTGGGCATGCTGAAGATGGTTCACCATCTCAGCCGCCGTTATAAATAAAACTGATAGTCCCTTTTGGCAGGCGGCGTAACCAAGTGCCCGCGACAAGTGGGTTTTCCCGGTCCCAGCGTGACCCGTAAAGACCGCTGACGGCAGATTGTCCTTACTGATCCCGTTGTGCAGCGCCAGGTAAGTCTTTTCGATCTTCTCCGTCATCTTCGAGTGGCGGAAGTCGTAGTTCTCCACTGTCTCCACCCGGCGGAACTTCGCCGTTCTGATCTTGCTCTGGATCATCGATGTGTGCCGTTCCGCTTTCTCCTTCTGGATCCACTGGGTCAGGTATTTCGAGATAATCTCCCGCTCCTGATCCTTCATCTTCCCTAGGTCCTCGCTCATCGCTTGGCCCCAGTGCTTTAGCTTCAGGTCCGCAAGCCCCGCTTGCAGTACTTGGTTCATCGTTTCCATTTGTCTCTTCTTCCGACGCACTCACTTGGTTTTCCCCCTCGAAGTAGAGTGCGTCGTATTTTCGAAGATCGACCGCCGGATGCACCCGGTTTAGTTTTTCACTGTTAAATTTGATCGGTTCTGGATTTAAATTCGTCTTTGACGGGTGATGCTGACGCTTTAAAAATAACTCCAAGTTATCCACACCCACGATCCCAGAACCAAGACACTCAGAGCAGGCATCAAGCACCATCTGCTCGCCGTAAACGGTGACCAGCGCCACCAGGCGTGAGAGTTCGTACTTTAAAGATCTGGGACCCCGGCGCACAAGTTCCACATACTCCGCCATCCTAGGACCTAGGCCCTTCACGTAACCAAGCTGCCA
>JAMIQD010000022.1:0-21720 GCA_035914755.1 Pseudobdellovibrionaceae bacterium
CCTCGCCGTTCCTTCTTGCATCCCACCAGAAAACCTCACCATCTTTTGTGCCCACCAGGGGGTTGATTTCAGCGATGGAGCAGTCCGTATCGATAAAGGCTTGATAGAGACCTTGAAAAAACTTGACGGATTTATTGCTGACTTCGTTCGGGAGTCCAATTTTAAAGGCTAGTTCACGGGCTTGAAACGCCGCGAGGCCAATTGTCGGATCAATATCGACCTTGATGATTGCGCCAGGGTTGTGTTCAGCAACCTCTTCGATATCCATGCCGCCCTCTGAGGACGCCATCATTGCAGCTCTTCCCGTGGCACGGTCAATTAGGCAGGCCACATAATATTCTTTAGCAATGTTGCAACCCTGTTCGACAAAAACCTTCTGAACGACTTTGCCCTCGGGGCCAGTTTGATGCGTGACCAAAGTCATGCCGATCATATTTTTTGCAAGGAGACTTACTTCGTCTAAAGACTTAGCGATTTTAACTCCGCCCCCCTTGCCTCGTCCTCCGGCATGGATTTGTGCCTTTACAACCCAAAGGGATCCGCCGATTTCTTTTGCTGCGGCCACAGCCTCCTCGGGAGAGTGAGCAACCTTACCCTTTAAGGTTGCCACGCCATATTTTCTAAGAACTTCTTTGGCCTGATACTCATGAATATTCATTTAATAGATGCCTTTCAACTACTGAACGTTTTTAAGTCCGGATACAAGTGCACGAACGGCTTCGACTGACTTTGCAAACTCAGCCTTTTCGTCGCCATTCATTTTGATATCAATAATTCCTTCCATACCTTGGCCGCCGATGCGAGCCAAGACGCCAACCATCAGCTTGTCAGTGACGCCGAACTCACCATTGAGCTCAACAGCAACTGGTAAAATACGTTTTTGGTCTTTAAGAATAGCTTCGGCCATTTCAACGGCTCCGCGAGAAGGTGCATAGTAGGCAGAACCCGTTTTTAGATGGCCGCCGATTTCTGCTCCGGCTTGTTTTGTTCGCGCAACGATGGCGGCAATTTTTTCAGCAGGCAAAAGGTCCATCAAAGGCACGCCAGAGACTGAGGCGAGGCGAACCATTGGAACCATTGCATCCCCATGATTACCAAGAACTACGCCGGTAACATCTTTTACGGAAACATTAAGCTCCTCGGCAATAAATGCGCGGAACCGCGCAGAGTCTAGGCATCCGCCCATTCCGATTACTCGCTCACGAGGAAAGCCCAAGATTTGTTTTGCGTAAACGGCCATAACATCCATTGGATTGCAGACAACGATTACATAAGAATTTGGAGCGTATTTTTTTACGCCTTCGCAAACGTCTTTAACAATCTTAGCATTGATGCCGACAAGCTCATCGCGGCTCATGCCCGGCTTGCGCGGCATGCCTGCGGTGATGATAACGACGTTAGCTCCGGCGATATCTTCATACTTGTTGGTCCCTTTGATTTTCGTATCAAACATTTCAATGGGGGCAGCCTGAGCCAAATCGAGTGATTTTCCGATGGCGGTGCCCTCGTTAACGTCGAGTACAATCACGTCACCGAGTTCTTTTTGTGCTGCCCAGTGAGCAGTTGTCGAACCAACGAACCCAGCACCAATGACGGCGATTTTATTTCTTTTGTGAGCCATGCTATCTCCTTAAGATTTTGAGAGAAAATTGATTTAATTTATTGATTGCTTTCAGGTGTTCATTCAATCTTAAATCGAGTATTGAGACAAGTCCGAGTGAGGTGAGTCATCGCATTTATGTCATTGAAATTGCACGAGGTAGAAGTTGCCTTCGGAGCACAGGTCGTTCTGAAAAGCATTTCACTGGAGGTTGAAAGGGGCGAGACCTTCGTGCTGATGGGGCCAAGTGGGCACGGAAAAACCACGTTATTAAAAACGATGGCAGGATTGATAACTCCTCGAAACGGAAGGGTTTTTATAAACGAGCAAGACTTTTCAACGCTTGGCGGCGCAGCCGCACTCGAGGTTCTAAAAAAACTCGGAATGTTGTTTCAGAAAAATGCACTTTTTGATTCTTTTACCTGTGGTGAGAACATTGCATTTCCACTCAGAGAGACGACAGAGTTGTCGGCTGGCGAAATTCAAACCAAAGTCGATCTTTTTTTAGATGCGGTTGGAATAGCTCACGCAAAAAATTTATATCCTGACGAAATCAGCGGCGGAATGCAAAAGCGTCTGGGGATAGCTAGAGCCCTAGCTCTGAACCCAGAAATTATTTTCTACGACGACCCAACCGCAGGCCTTGATCCGATTACGTCGCGCAAGATTGTTGAGCTGATTAAAGAGCTTCAAAAGAAAAATGGGTCGACGGTGGTTGCGATTACGAACGATGTGAATCGAGCCTATCAAATGGCGGATCGAATAGCGCTTGTGGTGGACCAAGAGCTTATTGTTACCGGTAGCCCCGAAGAGACAAAAAAACACCCAGATCCACGAGTGCAACAATTTATTCGCGGCGATTTAAAAGGACCTCTCACTGAAAACCTGGGCGTTTAGTCGCCGCTTGCATTAGGACAGCAACCTTACCTATGATTAACAAATGATCCAATTTAAGAATCTCGTAAAACGATTTGGCGAACGAACGGTGCTTCGAGGCATAAGTCTCGACGTTCGCCAGGGCGAGATTCTATTTATTTTGGGGACCTCGGGAACGGGCAAGTCTGTGCTTCTTAAAAACATTGTAGGCCTATTGAGACCAGATGAAGGCGAGATTTGGATCGACGGACAAGAGGTGAGTAAACTCACCGAAGAGCAGTATTTGCCGATTCGAAAAAAATGCGGCATGGTATTTCAGCACCCAGCCCTTTTTGACTCTCTAACAATCTATGAAAATGTGGCTTTTGGGCTCAGAAGACATTATCAATTCTCGGAAATAGAAATCAGCAGTAAGGTAAAAAAGGCCTTGGGCTTAGTTCATTTGCAAGGGGTTGAAAATAAGAGACCTGGGCAAATTTCGTATGGAATGCAAAAGCGGGTAAGCTTAGCTCGAACGGTGGCTCTGGAGCCAGAGATTTTGCTTTTTGACGAGCCAACAACCGGCCTAGATCCGATCACAACAAATGCGGTCAATCAGCTCATTCAAGATTTATCGCATACCCTCAAGACAACTTCTCTCGTGGTTAGTCATGATATGCAATGCGCCCTCTCCATAGCGGATCGAATCGTTGTTTTAGATCAAGGCAAAGTCGTGGCCCTTGGAACTCCAAAAGAAATCAAAAATTCTGCCGTCCCACTGGTCAAAGATTTTATGGCTGAGGTTCAACTGTGACGAGGGCAATTCAGGGATTTATTAAAGTATGTGATGAGGTCGGCAATGCATTTTTGTTCTTTACTGAGATTATAAAAACATTGCTCTTCAGGCCTTGTCGGAAAAGTCTTGTTTTAGAGCAAATTTGGCATGTAACGGTCGAGAGTTTTGCGACAACTGCAATGGCTGGATTTTTCGTCGGCGCAATTATGGCGGTTCAATTTACCATGCAAATGAAAGAATTTGGCGCCTTAGGATACCTCGGGGGGCTTGCCACGAGTGGAACTTTTCGCGAGGTTGGACCCCTTTTGATTGCCTTTATGTTGAGCGGAAAGATTGGGGCCTTTACTTCTGCGGAGCTCGGAACTATGCGGGTGACAGAGCAGATCGATGCCATTCGTTGCCTTGGGGCAAACCCCATGCAAGAAATAATATTGCCGCGGTTCTTAGGAATTATTATTTCTAGTTTCTTTTTGCTGTTCTTGGGCCTCGTGATGTCTGTTTTTGGGGGAATGTTTTTAGGGTACTTCCTCGCGGGAGTAAATCCCGAGGAATATGTTCGGCATATCCCGACAATTATAACAGGGCCATCTATCGCAACGGGCCTAGTGAAGTGCTTCACCTTTGCGGTGGTTCTCGCAACGATATGCACGCAAAAGGGCTTTTATACTGTTGGAGGGGCAAAAGGAGTCGGTAGAGCCGTGGTTTCAACGGCGGTGACAACAATGATAGCGATTGTCGTCATGGACTGGTTGACGAGCTTTTTGGGAGAGGTTCTCCTGCATATGGTGACGGGAAGTTAATGGCAGCAAAGTCGCGGAATAGAATAATTAGATGGAAAGAAACATTGGAGCAGCTCCATTTTATTGCTAATGGAAGCCTGTCTATAATTGTTTTTTGCGTCTGCTTTGCCGCGATTGTTACTATTATTGAGTCTTCGTTTCATATGAAGATAGTTATTCAAAACGATTCGATGGTTCCGGGCTTTGCGGCAATGCTTATTCTTCGCGAACTCGCCGTGGTGGTGACGGCTTTGTTGTTAACTTCTCGGGTGGGGGCTGGAATTGCTGCCGAGGTGGGGACAATGAAGGTAACGGAGCAAATCGACGCACTAAAGATGCTTGGAATCCCTCCCAGCACTTACTTGGTTATTCCAAGACTTATAGCGTGCACCCTGGGGACCGTGATGCTCGTGGTAGTTGCGAATATGGCGTGTCTATTCAGCGCAATGGCCGTGAGCAATAGTTATTTGGGTTATCCGCCTGCAATTTTTTTAACAGCCATGAGACGGTTTGTTCAGTTTCAAGATTTAATATTGGCAATCGTCAAGGCAGCAGTGTTCGGAGCGGTGATCCCGCTTATTAGCTGCTATTTTGGATTTCGATGTGAATCTGGAGCTGAGGGCGTCGGGCGGGCGACCACAAATAGTGTTGTTGTTGGTTCGATAGCTGTTATTGTACTCGATTTTATTTTATCGTATGCTTTCAGTTACCTGTATTAATGGAGTGAGCTATGAAAATTGAAACCAAGGTTGGTTTGCTAGGTCTCGGCGCGATGATTCTGATCGTGGTTTTTGCTTATATGATGGGATTAATATCGCCATTTTCTAATACCAACCAAATTAACGTGATGTACAACTATGCGGGCGGCATCGAAGAGGGATCTCCGGTAAGGGTAATGGGGATCAAGGTTGGTAAAGTAAAGAAAATATCTTTTGAACCAGGGTACAAAACTCCTCAGGGAGAAGAGACAAAGCTGCGCCTGCAAATCTCTATTGATAAAAAGGCCTGGCCAACGATCCGAAAAGATTCCAAGTATTTTATTAATTTAGCGGGAGTTATTGGCGAAAAATTTCTGGAAATCTCGCCGGGGAGCGCCGAAAGCGAGGAGCTTAGTAGCGGTGATTATGTTCGCGGCGAAGACCCTCCGCGAATTGATCAATTGATCTCTCAAAGCTATGGGCTTGCGGGCAAAATTATTGAACTTGTTGAGAAAAATGAAGGGTCTGTGAGCAACGTAATCTCACAAGTGGACCGTCTCATGACGAATTTTAACAAAACTTTGGCGCTCCTAGATAAAACTTCCAAAAATAAGGACATGGCAAGACTGCTTGATAATGCCATTAAGATAAGCGATGACATGGCCTACTTGACTGGTGAGCTGAGAACAAAAAAGTCCCAGGACACCTTTGAGTTGATACATAAGTTATTGTTCCGATTAGATCCCTTGGATGGACCAGCCATTAGGAAGTTTCTTCAAGACGAAGGAGTTCGGGCTCGAGTTCTATAAGCTATGGAGGTTTTTATGAAATACGTACGATCAACGGTGCTTCTCATGTCTGTGATTTTTTCGGTCCAGGTCCGAGCTTTGGCGCAGGATTTAGATGAAGGTGATTTTGCGTCCACAGTGGCCTCCGTTTTTAAGGTCAGCGAAGATAACAACTATCAGAGCAATCTAACTTTGCGTGAAAATCGCCGAATTGGTCTGGGTATGGGGGTTGGCGGGACCCTCGGGCTTTACGGTTTAAATATCGAAGTCAATTTTGAAGATCAAAACTCAGGCATTGCTGGTTTTGGCGGCGGCACGAATTATAGCACTTTTAATATTGGCTGGAAGCACATTTATGAAGGCGATACAATTGCCCCTTATACTTCGTTGGGCTACTCCCGTTGGTACGGTTCCGGCGGTTCCGGTGATTATCATAATTCGGCCGTTTTAGATCGCGTTTTGAGTCGCAAACAAAAGGCCGATCATCAGTTTGCTGCAGACTTTTTGTCTGGGGCCATTGGTTTACAGTACTTACATTTGCGTGGCCCCATGGCCGGAGCGTCTTTGTACGCCGAAGTGTTGATGCTAGCCGAGGCGAATAGCAGCTCCTTGGTGCCAACCGGATCCGTTGGAGCGGGCTATTATTTCTAGGCCCTCAGGGCCTAGTGGGCTGTCTCGTAACAATATGAAATAAAAAAACCCACGTTTTGCAACGTGGGTTTTAAAGTACCGAAACAGTAAAAAAACTATTTCTTAGAAGCTTTTTTAGTAGCTTTCTTTTTAGTAGCTTTTTTTGTAGTTTTCTTAGCTGCTTTTTTAGTAGCTTTCTTTTTTGCCATTTGCTCCTCCTAGGATGCAATCGTTGTTGTTACCGCTTTAATAACTTCTTAATCTAAGTCTTCACAATTCGACTATCGACGTCAATAAAAAAATTCATCGGCACCTTTTTTGAGATGTTGTTCGGGCAAGTTGGTGGTGTTCATGCTTATTTCAATCATGCTTACGAGTCTCGGATATGTGTACGTATACCGGATTCTTGGATCTTCGCTGAAAAAAATCGGACTTTTTAATTATCACGCGCACATTTTCCTCAGTTTTGTGGTCCTCATGCTGATTTCTTTTATATTTTTAGGTCCACATCCCATTTGGCTCTGGCTTTCTTTCGGCACAATCTTTCTTTTTATAAAGAGCTCTCCTCAAATTTTCTTTAGATATATGGAGACATTGATTCAAAGACACACACTTCGGATCTTGGATCACATGGTTCTTGGGGTTCAGTCTGGACACTCGCTGCGCGTTTCTTTGGCGGCGCTGGCGGCTCAAGAGTCAAGCCTACTGCGGGTTTCGTTGCATAATTTATTTCACGCAATTGAGTATGATTCTGCACCGGCGGACCTTGGAACAGCGACTCTTGCGCGACTTTTTGAAGAGCTTATGCGCATCGAGAAGTCTCAATCGAAGTGCGCTGATCAGCTCCGAGCTTTGCGGAAGCGAGTAAAGACAATCGAAGATTTTCGACGTAGGTCTGGACAGGTAACCATGCAAATTCGCATGCAAGCAGCCATCTCTGCGCTTCTATACCTCGGATTATTGGCATTTATGATCAGTCAGTTTGGCTTTTTTGCATATCGAGGGCTCATTTTGCTGTCCGGCTCATTATTTTTAAGTGGCCTGGTGACAGTTTTTGTCATCGGCAGGAGGGTCCGATGGAATACCTAGCACCACCGCTGCAACTTATTACTGAAATCAAAAGAGCGATTGAGTCCGGAGCGTCGGTGCGCAGTGGAGTTTTGGTCTATATACAAAATTCGACCTCTGAATTTTCGCGAGACGTTTCAAAATGGATCTCATGGCAGGATCGCGGGCTTGATGTGAGTTCGCTTGTTCAAGGTCAGAAATCTCGTTATAGGCGCAGCCTGCTTGAGCTTTTGGGTCGCGGGCTTCAGGGTGAGGGAATCTACTCCTACCTTTTAATGCTTGAGGTTGAAACCATTGAGGCCTGTGACGACGAAATTAGCCGAAAAATCACAAAGCTTCCGTTTTTACTGCTTGTTCCGCTGCTTCTGATGCAGTTTCCTGCCTTTTTGTTGCTTCTTTTTGGTCCACTACTAGAAAATTTTTTTCACTCTTTGGGAAGTGGGTGATAGAGTGACTTTGTTGGAGGATACCCATGGCTAAAGCCTGCTCAGAGCAAGATGATCTGGAAAAGCTCGTCAATGAGTTGATGAAAAATCAGCCAAACAAGCAAACTGTCAAAAAGCTTTCTGTAAAACTTGGTATGGACTATTCGGTGGACCCGCTGACGCAAATGAATACGGTTTTGCAGTCCATGACTTCCGTTTACCTTCGTCCCAACAGAAGGAAAGAACTAGAAAGCTAGCATTTTCATGCAAAAATATTACGAGAACATATTAGAGACCGTTGGCCACACTCCGATGGTGCGTTTGCACAGCCTTTCGAAGAGATCGAAACATAATTTTTATGCCAAGATAGAATATTTCAACCCTGGTGGCAGCATTAAGGATCGCGTGGCTATTTCTATGATCGAAGAGGCGGAGCGACGTGGCGATCTAAAGCCTGGCGGGACTATTGTTGAAGCGACCTCGGGGAACACTGGAGTAGGGCTTGCTCTCGTCGGAGCAGTCAAGGGCTACAAGTGTATTTTCACCATGCCAGAGAAGATGAGCGAGGAGAAAAGAGCTATCCTGCGAGCTTACGGAGCCAAGGTAGTGATCACGCCTAATGGTGTTGAGCCAGACCACCCAATGAGTCACTACACAGTGGCAAAGAAGATCACGGCGGCGACCCCGGGAGCCTTTTTAGTGAATCAGTTTCATAATCCCGACAATCCAAATCGTCACTATCACACAACGGGTCCAGAGATTTGGGATCAAATGAACGGCAAAGTGGATATGATAGTTGGTGGCGCCGGCACGGGCGGAACGCTGTCGGGTTGCGCGAAATTTCTTAAAGAAAAAAATAAAGATGTTAAGATTATTTGCGCCGATCCAATCGGAAGTATCTTGTATGACCTGTATTATCACAAAAAAATCGTGGATCCACCTGGCTCCTACAAGGTTGAAGGTGTTGGCGAAGATATGTTGCCAGACAATGTTCATCTCAGTTTGTATGACGGCTTTGTAAAGGTTTCTGATCAAGAGGCTTTTGATATCACTCGTGACTTGGTTGCCAACGAGGGATTGTTGGTCGGACCATCGAGTGGACTTGCTCTCATCGGAGCTATCAAAGCGACAGAAAAGTTAGAAAAAGTGTTAAATGTTGTCGTTATCTTTCCAGACAGCGGTCGCGCTTACTTGAGCAAGGCCTTTAATGACAAGTGGATGGTTGAAAATGGCTTGATCAGCGCAGACAGTGCGGCAAGTGCATTTAATACGGTTGTAACCGCCGAGCAGATGCTCGCGAATCTGAAGTAATAAGGAATATAATTTATGAAAAAAAGCGTGGAACAACTTGGCTTTGCAACGCGAGCAATACATGCCGGACAAGCCCCAGATCCAACGACAGGCGCGATCATGACTCCGGTTTATATGACTTCGACCTATGTACAAGAGTCTCCCGGAGTTCATAAGGGATGGGAATACAGCCGGACCCACAATCCGACACGCAGAGCTTACGAAAATTGCCTCGCAAATCTCGAAGGGGGCCAGTTCGGATTCGCTTTTGCCTCTGGTTGCGCCGCGACTACAACCATTATGCAAATGCTTAAAAGCGGCGACCACGTTATAGCGGGTGATGATATGTACGGCGGAACCTTCCGTCTTTTTAACCGAGTTCTTAGAAATAATGGCCTAGATTTTTCGTTTGTAGATCTGACAAAACCGGAGAATTTTTCTCAAGCAGTAATGCCGAATACTAAGTTGGTCTGGCTGGAAACCCCGACCAACCCAACCCTCAAACTCGTCGACATTAAAAAAATCGCAAAAATTGCGGCAGAAAAGGGTATTCTTACGGTTGTTGATAATACTTTTATGAGCCCGTACTTCCAACAACCACTTAAGTTGGGTGCAGATATCGTCGTCCACTCAGCGACAAAATATATTGGTGGACACAGCGATGTCGTTGGCGGCGTGGCAGCGACGAATCGATCTGATCTCGCGGAGAAATTGGCATTTCTTAGCAATTCGATGGGCGGAATTCAGGGCCCTTTTGATTCATTTATGTGTCTGCGAAGCTTAAAAACTTTGCCACTCAGAATGAAGGCTCACGCAGAAAATGCGGCCATAATAGCAGATTTTTTAGAAGCCCACCCGAAAGTACAAAAGGTGTTGTATCCGGGTTTAAAATCTCACCCACAACACGCCCTCGCAAAAGAGCAGATGTTAGGCATGGGAGGGATGATCACCTTCTACATAAAGGGCGGACTGAAAGAGGCCCGAATATTTTTAGAAAACGTCCAAATTTTCTCATTGGCAGAAAGCCTGGGCGGAGTGGAGTCTCTCATTGAGCATCCAGCAATTATGACGCACGCTAGCGTTCCGGTAGAAAATCGAAAAGCCCTGGGAATTGACGACACTTTGATACGGCTTTCTGTCGGAATTGAGGACATTAACGATCTTTTGGCCGACCTAAAATCAGCTTTTGATAAGGTCTAATCTTGACACTAAGCCCGTCGGGAAGGTAACTAATGGGCCTTCTCGAATTTGGCTCGGTAGCTCAGTCGGTAGAGCAGAGGATTGAAAATCCTTGTGTCGGCGGTTCAATTCCGTCCCGAGCCACCATTTTTTTTCAAATCATATAGCATAGTCAGGGTCAGCCCAGTCTAAAATCGGGTTCGAGACAATTATATTCAGGAACTCTCGGACTGATTCACGAATCCATAGAGATTACATGAAGGTAGGGCTCTACGGCTCTGCTAAACCCTATAGGCAGGCCTGCAACAAACAGTTTTTCCATATGTCAGTAGGTTGACTTTTGGTGCCGTATATGGCACCATTGTTCTGAGATGCAAATAGAAGTTGAGCGTACAACTGAATTTATTGAGTGGTTCGAAAGTCTTAATTTGAAAGATCAACTTCAAATCGATTCTCGCATTCAAAAAATTCGAGACCACGCTCATTTTGGGGATGCTAAAAATTTAGGTGAAGGGCTTGCAGAACTCAGATGGAAAAATGGCAGGCGCATTTATTTTACAAGAGTCGACACTGTTGTAATTTTACTTTTAAACGGAGGACTTAAAAATGCCCAGAAAAAAGACATCCAAAAAGCGCGGATTCTCCTTCGAAGATATGCCAACGGTTAAGCTTAAAACTTTTACTGGTGTTGCAGAATTCAATCCAGATGATCGGCTCCAGAAACGAGAAGTTGTAGCGCAAGCTCTGTGGCAATGTCTTGTCGAGAACGACGTTGAAGCATTCAAGGAGATTTTAAAGAGTCATATAGAAGTGACTAATAAAGATGAACTTGCAAAGAGAGCTGGGATTTCAAGAAGGACTTTGTTTCGAATGCTTTCACCCGAAGGAAATCCGACACTGGAGAATTTAGGAAAAATTATTCATCAGCTCTGCGCTTAAAAATAAGTAATACGGTTAAAGCTTTGATTGGTTCTGAATCAAGCTTCGACCCGAAGGCCTTAGCTTATAAGAAAAAACCAAACAGTGCTCGTGGACTCATGCAAGTAACCAATGAATCACGTAAAACATTAGGTAATGAAAAAGGTGAAATTAAAGACCACTACATCACCGTTACACGGGAAGAATTAAATGATCCAAATCTCAACATTTGTGCTGGAATTCGATGGCTCTTTCAGAAGCAGAAATTAGCAAGTGGGCACTTAGGTCGTCTTGCAACGTGGGATGAGACGATCCAAGAATTTAAGGGGCTTCGTGGAAAAAGTAAGGAAATAAAAGAAAAAAATATGAAGGTATTCAATAAATTCAAGAAAGAACTTGATTTATGCAGAAAATGATTTTGGTTTGCCTATTCTTTTCAAGTGTCAGTTTAGTTCACGCAAAGAAGCTTGATCGTAAAGTTTATCCCCATGCGCTTTTAACGCAAGATTATGGCATTTTAAACGTTGCCGATTTGGCCATGAATTCGTGTCGCGCAAAGCCTGTTCCATTTTCACATCGAAATTTGGCTTACCCTTATTGGAAATGTTTTGAAATATCAAAGGCTAAAACTGAATGTGACAATTCAGGACACATCCCTGGATCTAAAGACGAAAATACTCTTCTGACTATTACCGTTCAGGATCCTGAATCAGAGCATGTTTATTTGCCAAGAAGAGCGATGGATTTAAAAAACTGTCATTGGCTGCAAAAAAGATGGAAAAGTGCGACTAAAGATGAAAAGTACGTTTGTTTATCTGGCTCTTTCACTGACTATGATACGGAAAATGGTCGTCGAACTTCGCTTTGGGTGTTTGACAAATTCAAAACTAAAAAATCTTGCACTTCTTGGTTTAACGGACATTGTAATTTGGTATCAGCCAGAAAATATGGATGCAAAATTTAACTACAATTTGCGTACGCAGCCATGCCCACCATTTTTCGAGTCACCCAGCTAATAAGCAAAATCACTAATTGCAGCGGAGCCTTTCTCGGCTCTGGCATCGAAGGCTTTTCTGAAATTCAGGTTGAGTCAGAAAAATATTTTCTACCCGAGCTTGCGTAGATGGGTACGCGTAGCTATGGGGGCTTTGCGGCGCGAAACACCCAAGGCTCAAAAATAGAAGCTGGCTTTCTAGGGCTCTTTTTTGCGCAAGAAGAGGGGTTTCTTCATTTTGAAGGGACTCGGAAATCACTTCGGAAGCGACCCAGTCCGCGAAGATTTCATCGCGTTGGCGCTTTGGAACAGAGTCGAAGCAAGAGAACTTCTTTTGAACCTCTTGAATAGAGTGCCCAAACTCATGGGCAATAATTTTTTGCAGCGTGGGCGGCGGAAAATTTATGATCGATGGACAGATGAGCAACTCGTGTGTTTCTTTCAAATAGATCGCATTTGGCCTTGAACAAGCTCGCGGAAGTATTTTTTGAATAGAAGGATCTGAGTGCGAGGCGAGGCGAACGCCTTTAATGCGACCAACAAGAGTCGCGTACTCTGAATTAGAAATGCGAAGGCGTTTTCGATCTAAAAATTTTAACAGCTCTGATTGAGTCTTTAAAAAAATGCTTTCCATGCGAGTGCGGCTTTTTTGAAAGAGCTCTGGGTTTAAAAATGGATCTGGCTGATTTTGAAATTCTTCGGGGTGTTCTTTTAGAAGCCGAAAATTTGGAACCCTAGTGCCATCCGCACCAATGTAAAAATAAAGTTGATTTTTCTGGGACCTAAATTGGTCGCACAGATGTTCCATTGAGCAAGTCGGCAGAGCAGACTTCGCAAAGGACGTAATTGTACAAAAGAAGACGCAGAAAACAAATGAGCGAACTGGCATTTTTGTAGCTTAATATTTAAGCACAGCCGTTGATATCTTGTCTGGACCTTTGCCTGGTCTAGATTATTTCTTGAAAATAAAGCTAAGTTGGCGACCGGCCTGTTCTTTTTCTCGTCGATGAGAGTGAAAGCGAGGGTCAGTAAATGTATCAATGTGTAAATTAGACAGATGATCAAACGAAATCCCGACGACTTGTAGCTGCGTTTTCATAACTTGATTCAGGTCCACGAGAGCTTTTTCGGAATTTAAATTGGTGTGATATATGCTTTCAGGGAGTGTCGCGGTTTCTGAAATGCTGGAGAGAATTTCATCACGGACTGTAAAATCGACTTCAAAACTACTCATCTGAATGTGGGGGCCAATTAGAACGCGCATTTGCTCTGGGCTCCCCCCAAGAGATTTGAGTCGATCAATTGTTTTAGGAACAATGTTGTTTGCAACTCCGCGCCAGCCGGCATGAATGCCGGCGACATATTGAGATTTCTGATCGTAAATAAAAATAGGCATACAGTCCGCGGTTGAAATGCAAAGTCCAAGATTTGCACGCTGTGTGAAGTGAGCGTCAGCCTCGACTCTGTAGTCCAGCGCCGGGTCATTAGATAAGACAGACTTATCTCCGTGGGTTTGTTTGACTCGGACAAATTGAATATCTTCGAACGAAGCCTGCAGATTTCCAAGCAGTGCTTTTGTTCCTCCAAAAAGAACAGTAAAGGCATTGGTTTCTACTAGAAATCCTAAATTGGTTTCAGTGATTCTCACTCAGGCCCCAACTCGCAATTAAATGTTGAATGTCCTCTGGCCAGGCCTTCGAAAAGAAAAGGGACTCGCCAGTCGTTGGATGAGAAAAGCCTAATTCTGAGGCGTGCAAAAGAAACCGATTTAAATTTTTAATCTGACTTTGTTTCGTTTTCGATTCGATATTCTTTAATTTTTTATCAGCGCCGTAAACAGTATCGCCAACGATTGGACACCCTTTTTCTGAAAGGTGAACTCGAATTTGATGTGTGCGCCCTGTTTCGAGCTTTAGCTTGCAATATGATAAGCCGGCATTGGATGAGACCACTTCGTAATTTGTGACGGACCATTTTCCATTGTCAGCTCCGAGGATCGATGCGTATTTTTTTCGCTCGACAGGGTGACGAGCCAAGTAGGATTGAATGGTCCCCTTCTGGGGCTTGGGAGTTCCAATTGTGACTGCATAATAGATGCGGTGAATCGTTCGCTCTTTAAACTGACGTGTGAGATTTTCGTGTGACCGATCATTTTTTGCGACAACAAGCACCCCGCTGGTTTCTTTGTCGAGCCGGTGAACAATGCCAGGTCTTTGCTCGCCAAACTTCATAGACAGAGACTTTGCGTGGTAAATAAGCGCGTTAACAAGGGTGTCTTGAGCATGTCCAGCAGCCGGATGTACGACCAAGCCTGAGGGTTTGTTGATAACAATAATATCATCGTCCTCAAAGAGAATGTCGAGCGCAAGGTCATACCCAACGAGTTCAGTAGCGGGGGGCTCTGGCAATTGAATTTCGAGTTCGTCACCAATTTTTAAAATCAGAGAGGCTTTAGCGCCGCGACCATTTACAGAAACAAGTCCCCCATCAATCAAGTAGGCGGCGCGAGAGCGAGTAGAAATCTCTTCTCTCAAGGCGAGGGCTTTGTCTAAGCGCAATCCATGCATGTCTGCTTGGCATACAAAAGACAAAATCATTTTTTGGAAGAGTTTTCTTTTAGGGCCTTCATATAAGTATCTGCTACTTTTTTATCATCTAGGGCGAGCAGCCGAGCCATTTGAATAACATACCCGCGGATAAATACAGGTGCGGGTAAGTTATTGATATCCATATTTTCAATGGCGGTAATGTAGTAAGAGCTTATTTTTGTGGTCTCGCTCATTTTTGAAGTTGTGATGTTTTTGTACTCACGGACTTTTTTTAGAAACGCACCATCCCAGTGGTTACAAGAAGAGATTTCATTTTCAAAATCCACGTTCGTTTCGTAGGCCGGCTTTTTTTCTTCTTGTTTTGTGTCGGGGCGGAGCTGTTTGCTGGCAGTTAAAATAGACTCAAAAGCCAAATCAACATTGTGGAAACGGCCGCTCAAAAGCCGATGATCGTATATAGACCTTAGATTTTTGTTACCTAGAACGGAATAGGCCTCTTCAATCAGAAGCAGTAAATCGCGGGCTTCTTGCTCAGAAAAAATAGTATAGATTGCCGGATTTTCTCCAGAATAGGTTTTTTTTGCGAGCTCATACGCTGTAGATATTTCGTGCTGAGCCGAAGTAGAACTCAGTTCAAGTATGTCGTAATAGTTGTATCTCGATCCAATATTCATCCGTACCTATTATATTACGGCGCGAAGTTCCTTCGGATCAATAAGTTGTTTGCAAGTCATTAAAAATTGGCCTGCCAGTGGAGTAAATGGCTGAGCCACTAAGATAGGCTCACGGCTGCGCGCCAGCTGCCACGCCGCATTGTCGTAGTCAATAGCGCCAATGAAATCAAGTTTGAAGTCGTAGTACTTATAACAAACGCTTTTTATGGAGTGACCGAGTTCAGCGTTGGCTTGGCTGCGGCATCCGTTCACAAGTAAGCGAATCGGGTTCTTTTCTAGGCCGTCAAAGTGGTCATGCTGAATTCCGCTACTTTCTCTGAGGTGGTTACGGAAAGAAAAGAATCGACTCGCGGGATCTTTTCGGTATTCGCGCAGCGAATTGATCATATGATCATAGGCCGCAGGTATGCAGCTGTCTTTAAGGGAATAACATAAAAAGGATTCGATAAAACGATATGTTTTTTCAATACTGGTTGGTTCGGGAGTAGTAACGAGAAGTTTTTCGTCGGCGAGCATTAGTAACTCTAAGTTTCCTGCGGTGCCGCCGGGGCCGAGATCAACTAAAATATAATCGGCATTAAGCTTCCTAATTTCAGCAGCTAAATTGCGAATTTGCTCTACAGACAAATCAACCGGAGCCCATGAGTCCCAAAACCCTTGCACGTAAGAGACCCCTGGGACTTTCGTGGGATGGATCAAATCAACGAGAAGCTCAGTTCCTTCAAAAAAGTGACGAATATTTTTATTCGAGGGGGGAACATTAAATGTGGTGTGAATGTTTGCTCCAGTTAGGTCTAGATCCACAATTATAACAGAATGGCCCAGCTTACTAAGCGAGATCGCAAGGCTTGAAGTGGTGAGAGTTTTTCCAACGCCACCTTTTCCAGACGAAATTGCCCATACTTGAGGAGGCTTTGGCGATGTGGGGGTCGAAAGCGTGTTGTCTGTGTTGTTTCTAAAGTCGCTATCCATGGACTTTTACTCCGCGAGAAAATTATTTAAGAGGAGAAATTAAAACTCCTCTTTTGTTCTCTTCGGCTTCAGAGGCGCGGATATAAAGGGGAACGAACGAATTCCATTCAATAGTCTGGCCCTTGTGGGCGCGAAGCTCGGCAGCTAATCCCAGAGTTTCTGGTTTGGGGTAGTCGGAGTACTGGGCGTCTCGATGTAGCTTCTTTTTTAGATTTTCAGGAAAAAACTCGCAATAAGTCTCGAAACCATCGCCGACGACCAAAACGTCGTTTTTAATATGTTCTGAAAGATCTTTGACTGGGATAGCCGTCGGCCCTTCGTGATAAAGAGGCTCTGGGCCTTTTGACAGGTCAAAGCGGCCAAAATAAACCATATTCTTGTAGGCGTTGATAATAGAAACCACCGGAAGATTTGATTTAACTGGCATGGCTAAAAGAGCCAGCGAGTCGATTGTTACAAGTGGCTTCTTATAAATGTACGAAAAGGTTTTTCCAATATTCGCAGCAACGCGTATTCCGGTAAAGCTTCCAGGGCCCTGCCCAACGGCAAACACATCAATGTCATCTAAGGTAATTCCGCAATGCTCAAGACAGGTCGTGACGAAAGCATTTAAGTTTTCACTATGGGACTGCTGGCGCAAAGAAGACTCGGCGGCTAAGATCATGCCATCTTTTACGATAGCCACTCCACCAAGCTGAGTGCTCGACTCTAGAGATAAAACAATCATAGTCCGAAGAGGCGGGTGAAGTCGTTGAACAAAGCAAAAACCATAAGGCTCATCAGCAGAACAAGGCCCACTTGCTGAAGGATTTCCATCTTTTTAAGACTGATCGGCGCACCTTTTAGGCCTTCTATGATGTAGAACACCAAGTGTCCACCATCAAGAATAGGAATTGGCAATAGATTCAAGATAAAAAGATTTACAGAAATGAGCCCCATCATTCGCAAGAAAGGGCTGATTCCGATCTTGAAAGTTTCACTGGCCGCTTGTCCTATGGAAATCACTCCTCCAATATTCTTGGAGGAGACTTTTCCTTGAAACAGACGAACGAAGCTCATAACGGTCATGACAGAAACGTCCCAAGTGCGAGTCACGCCACTTTTTATGGCGTCAACAGGTCCGGACGCCGCAATTTTAATGGTTTCTGGGGCGGCAAAGTTGATAAACGGAGCGATACCGATCGTGTAGCGTTTATCTTCGGCTCCGGACGAAGTCATTTGAGAAATCATCCTTGGCACTAGGCTCATATTCAAAAGTTCTGCACCACGAAGGACCTGTACTTTTACGTCCCCCTGGCCAGAATAAGATTTTATAGTTGAAATCACGTCGTCCCATTTTTCAATGGGGGTCTCGTTAATCTGAACGATGCGGTCTCCAGCCTGAAGACCCGCAGATTGAGCCGGAGTATCTTTTAAAATAGTTCCTAGATACAAATCGGCGCTTTCAAGCTTTAAAGATTCAAAAGAATATTTAGCGAGACCAATTGGGGCCAGATTTAAACTCAAAAGCTCAACTTTCGCGGACTCTTCTTGCGGAGAGCGTTCAACATCTACCTGGAGAATTTTTTTCGGATCTTGTCTCTCTAAAGTCGCCTCTAGATCGCGCCAATAACTCACTCTTTCGCCATTTATCGCAACAATGCGATCGCCGCTTTTAAGGCCGACAGCCGCCAGAGGCGAGTCTGATTTAACTCCGACAATAGGGGCCTTAGAGAGTGGCGAGAGGCCCTCGATTTCGCCGATAGTGGGGGAGGTGCTCAGTACGTTAGGATTTGGCTTTGCCGCGACATCAGCTTTTAAGAGAATTGGCTCAGAAGCTTCACCCCGCTGAACGGTGACTGTCGCTTGTGTGTTGTGTATTTCAGAGAGGGAGCGCTCGAACTCATCCCAGGTACGAACCTTTTCATTATTGACGGATAAAATTTTATCGCCAGGCCTAAATCCCGCCTTGTTTGCGGCCGTTTCTATTACAATATCGCCGACAACAGGGGTTCGATAGTCTTCCCCAATAGTTGCGACAAGAAAAAATACAAATATTGCGAAGAAAAAATTCATGAGAGGCCCGGCAAGAACAACGGCAATTCTCTGCCAGACGGTTTTGTGAGTAAAAGAGTATTTTTTATCCGCATCTGAAATGTCGGCGCCAAGTTGGTCGCCGAACATTTTTACATAGCCACCCAGAGGAACAATGGAAATGCAGTAGTTGGTATCGCCCTTTTTGTATTGAAAAATTTTTTTTCCGAAGCCGAGGCTAAACACTTCAACTCGAACTCCGCACATGCGAGCCACGATAAAGTGACCAAATTCGTGAACAAAAATTAGGATTCCAAGTAGGACGACGAAAGGAACCGCATAAGAAAAAAGACTATTGAGTGAATTAAAAATCATTTCCATATCATTTTATTTTACAGAATAAGGCGGCGAATCAGCCACAAAATTAAAAGAATGACCTGCTGATTTATGGATTTAGACTAGACTTAATGCCAAGGATTTCTATTAGAGCGCCTCAAAGAGAGATGCCGCGATCATCACAACCGGACTGGCAAACAAAACGCCATCGATGCGATCCAGGGCGCCGCCGTGTCCCGGCATAATCCACCCAGAGTCTTTTACTCCGGCAGTTCTCTTAATGAGCGACTCGAAAAAGTCGCCGGCCTGCGCGACCACGCCGGCAAAGAGCGCAATGGCAAGAAGTCCAAATAGCGGCACATGAGGGAGAAGATTTGAGTAGGCATAGCCCGCGGCAACGGATCCCAACAGACCTCCGAAGGCCCCCTCCCAGGTTTTATTTGGCGAGAGCCGCGGCAAAATTTTGTTTCGCCCTGCAAGCGTACCCATAATATACGCGCCTATGTCGCCGGCAAACACGCTTGCGAGCAGGACCCCAAACCAAATCAGGCCATGGGAAAGCTCTAGAATTCGATAGGCATAAGACGGAAGAAGGCTGATATAAATAAACCCAGCCACGGATCTTGTTTGATAACTTAAGAGGTCGTCTAGATTTAGAAAGTACTTATGTGTCAAAATTCCTAGCGTAAAGAAGATCACAATAAAAATCGAAATGGCGATCATTGCGACCGAGGGATAGTGGGTGGCCGTGTGAAAGTTAAGAATCGCAGTTAAAAAAAACAAAAACTTATGAAGCTTCGAAATGCTTTTTGGCAAGAGAATATTAGCAAGCTCGTAGGCGCCAACAGCGACTGAAAAATAGACAACGAGCTTGAGGCCCTCTAGGCCAAGAAAATAATAAAGTGAGACTAGAAGTAAGACAGCAAGAATTGCAGAGATAGCTCTAGTGATTAAGGATTTCGTCATTCTTTGAAACCGTTCCGAATCTTCGTTGGCGAGCTTGGAAGTCTTGGAGGGCAACATCCAAGTCTCGTTCAGTAAAATCTGGCCACAAAGTCGAAGTAAAGTAAAATTCACTATATGCCGCTTGCCACATTAAGAAATTAGAAAGTCGCAGCTCTCCACTGGTACGGATAATTAAGTCAGGGTCTGGAGTTGGATAGGTACTAAGGGCCGCACTGACAACAGACTCGTCAATTTCTGCGGGCGTGATTTCGCCAGCGGAAACTTTCGCGGCAATTGCCTGAATGGCGCTTGTGATCTCTTGCCGAGAGCCATAGCTTAGGGCGAAGACTAAGCGTAGTCCAGAGCAGTTGGCCGTTGCACTCATGGCGCTTGCAATGGCGGACTTTACGTCGCTAGGAATGCGAGAAATATCGCCAATAACGGAGAAATGAATATTCTCTTTTACTAGATTTTCAGTTTCATTTTTTAGATACCGACGGAGAAGGTCCATCAAGAAAGTAACCTCAGCCTGAGGTCGCATCCAATTTTCGGTGCTAAAGGCATAAAGAGTTAGATTTTTTATGCCCTTGCGTGAGCACGCGGTGATAATTTTTTTTGCGACACGAGTGCCCTTAATGTGACCAAAGATGCGAGGTTTATGGCGCAGTTGGGCCCAGCGCCCATTTCCATCCATAATAATCGCAATGTGTTTTGGTACCTTCATTGTGAGGGGGCTCCCTGTCAAACCGATTAAGACCTAAATTAGATGGTCATTATGCTTTTTTCTTTTTCGTCCGCGATCTGATCAATTTTTTTGATAAAATCATCCGTTATTTTTTGAATTTCTGCTTCAGACTTTTTGGATTCATCTTCGCTAATGACTTTGTCTTTAAGAGCCTTTTTAACAGCCTCATTGGCATCTCGTCGAACCATGCGAATAGCAACGCGCGAGTCTTCAGCAACTTTTTTAACTTGTTTTGCGAGGTCTTTTCTTCGTTCTTCAGTTAGGTCTGGGACTTTAAGGCGAATAACCTTGCCGTCATTCATAGGAGCCATGCCGAGGTCACTCTTAACGAGGGCGCTTTCGATATCTTTTAATATAGATGTTTCCCAGGGCGCTATTAAGAAAGATTTTGCATCAGGGCAGGAAACAGAGGCCACCTGTGACAGCGGAGAGAGGCTTCCGTAGTAATTTACTTTCACGCTATCAAGCATGGAGACCTGAGCCTTACCTGTGCGAATTTTTTTTAGCTCCTCAACAAGGGCCTTAGAGGTCTTATCCATTTTGTCCTGGGTCGATTTCTTTACTTCAGCAAGCATCGTGTCTCCTTATTGAACGAGGGTGCCGATGTTCTCACCTAACACGGCTTTTAATACGTTTCCTGGTTTCGTCAGATCAAAGGTCATAATGGGAAGTTTATTATCCATACAAAGGCTGATGGCCGTTGAGTCCATAACGTTGAGGCCTTTATTTAAAACATCAATATAACTGATCGTATTAAATTTTTTTGCGTCCGGAAATTTTTTTGGATCTTTGTCGTAAATCCCGTCGACCTTCGTTGCCTTCATAATGATTTGAGCATTGATTTCCATAGCCCGGAGAGAGGCGGCGGTATCCGTTGTAAAGAAGGGATTCCCAGTGCCAGCTCCAAAAATCACAATTCGACCCTTTTCAAGATGGCGCATGGCGCGGCGGCGAATATAGGGTTCGGCAATTTCGGCCATTTCGATAGCAGTCTGCACTCGCGTCGGAACCTTGGCTTTTTCAAGGGCATCCTGAAGAGCAAGGGCGTTGATGCAGGTTGCGAGCATTCCCATGTAGTCTGCGCTGGCCCGATCCATTCCCTCAGCAGAGGCGGCAACACCACGATAGATATTGCCCCCACCAATAACGATTCCAATTTCAACCCCAGTTCTAAAAGCCTCTGCAACGTCTTCTGCAATTTGTTTTATAACTGCAGTATTAATGCCTTGGTTCTGGCTTCCGGCCAGAGCTTCGCCACTTAGTTTTAGCAAAATTCTTTTATACGCAGGGGCTTTCAATTTAGTGGCCCTTCATTTGAGCTGCAACTTCGGCAGCAAAGTCCTCTTGTTTTTTCTCAATTCCAGCGCCGAGTTCGAAGCGAGCAAAGCGCTTGATTGTTAAATCAGCGCCGATTTTTTTGCCGACTTCTTTTGCCAAATCGCCGACCTTAATGTCAGGATTTTTTA
>JAMIQD010000023.1:0-4737 GCA_035914755.1 Pseudobdellovibrionaceae bacterium
GGATAGACATGATATGATCCAAGCCACTAAAAGTGTTTTTGTTTTTTTCTCGGGTTTCGCGAAAGCGACGGCTAGTCCACCGAGCAGCATTCCCAGTCCCGACAACGCGCCAAATGCTCCGGCTAACTTTTCGCCACCGTTAAAGTGCTGGGTCACAAGTAAAGTGAAAAGCGTAAAGCACGGCATGACTAAAACCGTAACCGCTGCCAAGACCGAAAAGAGTCTTCGGTAAGCCACTACTGAGTAGACGGCAAGAAATCCTTCCTTAAAGTCTTGCCATAAATGCGAGTCGCCTTGATCCAATCTTTTAGGCTGAGGAATTGCGATGAATAGCAACGAGACGACACTTATCAACGCCGTAATCACATCAATCCAAAGTGATTGATGAATCGGAAACGTTCCCAGAACCACCGCTCCAATTGGTGCTGAAGCAATCGAAACTAATCCTAATACGCTTTGATTTAAACCTGCGGCTGTCGAGATAAAGGAGGCAGGAACCAAATTTTCAACCGAAGCCTGCGATGCTGGTCCTTGGAAAGCCTGCATACTACTGCGTACAAAGAGCATGGAATAGATGATCCATAAATCGGGCATTTCGTAAGACAGAGCTACCATCAAGAAGACGACGCAAAGAGCACTGATTGTATCTGTAAAAATCAGAATAAATTTGCGCGAATAACGATCGGCAAAGACTCCACCAAATGGAGAAAGAAGTGCTTGTGGAAGCAAAGCAAATAGTCCGGCGGTGGAAAGAACCGTTACACTTGCAGTTTCGACCGTTAGCCACCACATGATGATGAACTGCGTGACCGCTGATCCGACTTGCGAGAGTGCCTGCCCCGTAAAGAACGTCCAAAATGGAATCTTCCATGTGGAACCGGTGCTTAAATTAGAGTTTGCTGTTTCGGTAGGCATAATACCATACTATACCGTACATTATGGTATGTCAATCGGTCAAAATGAGACGATGGTTTGTAATTGGTTAGAATAGAGTATCTACTTCCATCTGCACGCGACCATGGCGGCGATCAGGTTCGAGTAACTCCAGCCTATGGCTTGAGCCGCGATTGCAGATAGACTATCTTGGTCACTTCGGTGCGGACGACCCGCACCGGTCATGTTGTGCTTCATATTCAAATCGAAAATTTTAAATTCGCCATCAGCGCTCTGACGACAATCGATTCGAATTGGCGCTTTAGCATTTACGATTTTACCGGCTAATGAGTACTGTTGATGAACTTTCTTGTAAATGTCTTCTGTCATTTCCTGTGCAGTAAGAACTCGACTGTTGTTCACGACAGCAACCGCTCCATTATAAGGCGCTATCCCATCGATATGATTGAAACGAATGACTCCCGGTAGAGCCCAATGGGTGTCTTTTTCTACGACGACCGCACCGATTGTGAAACTCCCAGGTGGCATGAATGTTATCGTGATCTCTTCGCCGGGAAGCAACTCTTCTAAAATGAAATCATCTCCGTAAAGCGAAGATTCAATATTGCGGTTTACTTGGGTGGCCAATTCAACTGCAAACTTAACAACCACAACACCTTGGCTTCCACGTCCTCGAATTGGTTTCAGCACTAGTGCACTTCGCACTTACTCGCTATTGGCGCGCTTGAGGGATTGAAGCGTTGCAAATTGAAGGATTGCAGGAAGTTTTTCATTGGACCAGCAAATCGAACTTGGAATTCAAAATCTTGCGGATCGCATTTTCGAGTCAGACAACAAAGGAAAAAAAATAAGTAACCAACCAACTGCTTTTTATACGATAACAATCGGAATCGAAGAGATACTGCTCTTTGGAATCAAATAAAAACCAGAGGCCGCACACGATGCTCGCAAATTTGCATCGTCAAAATTCCCTGTGACCAGACACTTCAATGAACTTTCTGGAAGTTTCGATAAGAAATCAAATCCTGAAGTTTTCAAAGATAGGTCGTGATCAACTAGGAAAACAAAATCTTTTGATGCAGTTGACAGAATATTTGGAGTCAGATCTTCGCAGTTTCTTGAAAACTCCACTTGTTCTAGTATTTGAGTTTCCCCGAGTTTCATTCTCCAAAGCTCTAATGCTGAATCTTGATCGTCGATCACAAAAATCTTTGATGCAGAATTAAATTTCAAACGTGGCAAATACCAAGAGGCTCGATCCTCAATCGGTAATGTGCAGATGACAGTCGTACCTACATTGAGAGTCGATTCAATGCGAATAGTGCCATGCCATGCTTCAATATTTTCTCTCGCGTGTGAGAGTCCAATTCCAGATCCATTTACTTTTCCTGCCGAATAGTTTTTTTCAAAAACCCTAGGGAGACTTTCTGGTTTGATACCGTGACCATTGTCTAAAATCGAAATAACAATTTCCGACGCTAGATCTCGAACACGGACGACTATTCGTCCCGATGATCCCATAGCCTCTACGGAATTTGTGACTAGATTCCCTAGAACGGCTCGAAGTTCAAAGGGAATATGTTTTACAAGTGCCGAAGCAATGATGTCCTCGATATCGAATTCAAAATCGACAGATTTTGGAAGCATTGCCGCAAGCTCTCGCTTGGCTTGTTCTAGCGTACTGAAAATGTCGGTTGAGTATGACTCCGCCAAAAATTCATTCGGACGATCATCGAGCTTCGAGATTAAATCGCGTATTTGTCCAATTGTTAGCTCTAAGAGCTCGCGCTCTTTCGCCGCTTCACCAGTTAGTTTGTTTGGAATCCGCATCAAAGCTGCAAGCGGCGTCCTAAGGTTATGACGAACTTGTTGAGCAATTTCACTTTTTGCAATTTTCTTTTCAACTTCAATGTCTTGATTGAACTGCTCCAACAGTCGGCGCTTTAAAAAACGAGTTTGAGGAATTGAGATTAAGTTTAAAATAATCCAAATCAAAATTGCGTAGGGAACAAGACGAAATCTTTCGTACTCAAATATGATTTCATCATTTGAGTAGGTCGCTGTACTAACATCGACTCTAACACCGACTTCATCTTTAGTGATTCTATTCAAAAGGCTTTCATCTCTGAAAATCTCTGCCTTCGGTGGAATGATAAACGAACGACCAGGCTCTGACGACTGATAGCTGATTGTTGTAAAACTTGAAAGTCGTGCTTGCTGTAGGATTAAACTTGCTTCTCGAAAATCTCCAATCTTAACCATTCGCGAAAGAAAGCGTGTGTTCTCCTCCGCTACATTCTGTAAATGAAGCGCATTGAAAACGATTGCTAAACCAGCCAAAAACAAAAGGCACAGACCTGATACAATAAACTGTTTCTTCTCGAACTCTCTTATTCTTTGCTCGGGTGTCTGAATCTTCATGATGGCCTCGTAATTACATAACGGGCCATTTTTATTGGCGCATCGCTAAGAATAGGAAGCGACGATAAATCTAGTTCTATCAAACTTAAGTGAGGAGATTGCAATGGAGCCAATTCCTTCTTGCGTGAGTCTGAAAATAGCGTGCTCATCTTTTCGAGAAAGCCTGGTTCTAAATGCCAAGGAAGTTCGTGTAACTCTAATTCTTCGTCAGAAATCATCCACGCATAACTTGGTAGAGCCTCGAAAAACGCTCGTCTTATTGACTGTTCAATAGAGTCAGAAAGAGCAAATCCTAGAGATGTTTTACCTGGAGTTTCAGAGCCTATTCTGCAAACTACGCCATAAAGATCAGCCTCCGTTGCCATTCTGTAGAATTCGATTTCCGCTGAAGGCGAAAACTCTTTGAGTTTTGCATACTCAGGATATTCAAAGTTCAATTTAGAAAACGGATTCACATTTTTTAAGTGCTCTTCAAGATAGAATCGTTCCAATCGTTCAAACTTTGCGTGCTGAGACGGATCATGAGTTCCAGCAATAGCGAAGCCGACGGAATCCAATTCTAATGTCCTACAGACAAGGCGTTCTAATGCCTCCGCAACAGATTTTTCCAATGCAATCTCACGTCGCGAATCGACACCTCTCCCATCGGCTTCGATTCCGTTCCAACTGATTTTGGTTTCAAAATCGAATACACCCGGAAAGATTATTTCAGGCCAATTGAACTCTCGAAATCGAGCGTTCAATTCGGTTCGCTTAGAATAAAGCCAATTGGCTAATGGAGTGTGATTCGCCATAATTGGTTATTCGCGTAGAGATCGGAAAGTTCTATTTTCCAAGGTTTTCTGACTAGGGCTGCATAAGGTGATGCTATTAAAGGTACAATTGCGGGCTCAGCAAGGGCTTGATAGTGAAGTTCCTTAAGCTTACTAATGCGTGAGCCTTTATCGTCAGTTGCCATATAATTTGCGAGCCATTTAGAGCGTTCCTGTTTTGACAATCCAAGCAATCCTGCATTCAGTGAGTACGAAATCAAACTGATATCTTCCATGAAGCCCGTATCCGTAGACGCAATCCAAGCATGTGGCACATCGTCTGGTTTTTCGTACTTTTTGAAATCCGGAACATTCGTCTCTTTATAGCAATCGGCCGTAGGAAGCGCGGCTGCTATTGGTGTTGCCCACTCATCATAGCCAGTTCTTTTTATGATTCCGATTTTGAAATGCTTTTGCGGCTCAGATTTTTTCAATTCACGAAGCGACTCAAGTTTTTCTCTTTGAGTTTGAGTTAAGCCGCCTTCACCCAAGCTAGGAAAAAACTCGGCTCTTTGTTCAAAGCCGGGAATGTCCGCATAAAGTGACGAAAAAACACCTTTCATTTTATCGCCAATATATCTCCGCTCATCAGCCGAGAGTTCTTTGCGAC
>JAMIQD010000024.1:0-2132 GCA_035914755.1 Pseudobdellovibrionaceae bacterium
TTCCTTGGCGGGCATCCCTGCTTCGAGTTTTTTGACGGCTCCAATAATCTGGTCGTCCGTGAATCTTTTCTTCATCTAGTGCTCCTTCTCCGGCTTCTGGCCGGGGTTTTGGCACACCATGACTCAAGATGCAAGACTTACAGTTTTAAGGGAGAACCGCCCCTTTTGCGTCGAGATCCCCCACCATTCCGAAAAACTCAAATCCTAAATCAGCCCCCGGACAACACTCCCCCCAATAAAGCAGCGGATTTGCCCACACGTCGGCACATGGATTGCGGTGCCACATTGAAGCATGAAAATTGTTTTTGAGATCAAATATGAATTTCTAGAGTCCTGGTTTTCCAGCCTCAGAATAGGACCAAAGAAGGGTTGAAAATGTACGATATGTGTAGTACACTGTGGTTGCAGCGATGGGACTGAAGGATACGCGCTCCAAGGCGATTGAGTGCCTTAAAATGGGCCGTGTACAAGCCGCTGAAAGGCCCGATATTAATGAGAAGAATCTACTTAAAACCGGTTTGATCACTTCGGACTTTGTGATCAAACTTTTAAATAGTACACGTGGGGAGCAATATAAACCTCAGCCTCATAAGGATGACTCTGGTGTGCTAGTTCATTATTTTGAGCCGACGGTGGCCGGAGAAGACTGGCACATTAAATTGTATTTCTTGGATCCAGATTGTTGGTTTATTAGTGTTCACAAGTCCCATCTGGTTAAAAAAACGAAGAAGAAGGCAGGGAAACGTTATGGAAATTTTCAAAGAAGGCGATAAATCGCGTGCGATTTGCTCTTGTTGTAAGAAACAAGTAGCCACGACTTTTCAAGTGCGCACAGCGCCGATTAAAGATGGTGGCGTCTCTTACAGGGTTCCAGATATTTTGGTTGGCGTTTGTGACGCCTGCGATACCGTCGTTTCCATTCCGCAGCAATCCTTTGCCGCCGTAGCAGAAGTTCGCAAAAAAGCAGAGAAGGAAACTTTGGATTTCCGAGTTCCGCGGCATCTTTTGGATGTTTTGAATAACTCGATCCTTGAACTCGGAGTGGAAACATCGTCTGATTTGCGCAGCCAGCTTTTACGTTTGTACATAGCCTCGGTCTCAGAGAATCCTAGACAGCGAGAAAAGCTTAAGCAAAATCTCAAATCAGAATTACTGAAGGGAACCTTCAAGCGAAGCAATCGACTTTCAATGAAAGTGAACTCTCAACTTGAAATTCGCTTTGATGAGATGCGGAAGCTGTCTGGCATGAATAAAACCGAGGTCATTGATTCTTTAATTGTCGAAGTTAAAAATGATATTTTAGACAAAAAGAATCCCTCACGTTTCGAAGAAATTAAGCGGGCCTTGTTAGCGACAGGATAGCTCTTCCATAAACGTCAGTATAAGGGCCATTTTTTTGCGACCTCTATTCGTCAATCCCGCCAAAGCACCCCATCCACAAGCCCGCGAAAAACCGCCCCTAACTTTTCACGGCGTGAGTTCTCAAACATCACCAACTTCACAAGGTCCTTAAGTGCCACCTTCGCATCCAGCCAAAACCAAGCCCCGCGAAACATCCCATACCGCTTGTATAAAATAATTCGGTTTCGCATCATGTGATAACGGCGAAAAGCCGAATAGTCCTGCACAAAAAAGGACTTCCCCAAAAATGTTTTCACCTTGGCCTCGCCAAATCGGTGAAGCAATACCGCCGAATTCACCTTTAAACAAAGCCCTCCGCTTTTTGCGAGCCGCAAACAATAATCATGATCCACATGATCAATAAAAAGCCTCTCGTCATAGAGTCCCACCTTTTCTATAAGCACCCTCGAGAGCAAACACCCCGAAGTGATTAACAATGGCACCGGCTCTATCTCATTAACACTCGTCTTTTTAATTTTGCGAACATAATCCTCATGATGTGGCCCCACCAACACCAATGCGCTCTTTTCTGAATAAAGGCGAAGAACCCTCACCTGCTCGCTCACCATATTCGGCGTCGGTTGGCTGTCTTGATCCATCAAAAGAAAATAGTCGTATTTTTTATCAAGCCCCCAGCGAATCCCCTGGTTGAAGCCCTCACCCACGCCCCTATTTTCTGAGTTAAAAATAATATGAACTTTTTCGCCCTTTAAGGGCGAAAGAATTTTCTG
>JAMIQD010000025.1:0-1775 GCA_035914755.1 Pseudobdellovibrionaceae bacterium
TAAATTTGAGAGCCATTTTTTGACTGATCCCGAAAGGAATACTCGGGCGGACATCCGGCCGAATAAAGCCGTTTACGGCTTTATCTGATGGATCTGCCAGGGTACCAGTATTAAAAGTCGCAGAAGTTACAGGCTCTTTTTTCACCAGGAGACGGAAGCCGATAAAGCCTCCACTTAGAACGATAATAGCGGCAAGAACAAGATCGAATGTTTTGCTTTTCATATAAACAAATCCTCTCGAGGAATGACCATGGGACCGGTAAACCGTTGAAAGTGGTCCCTTTCGAAAACGTCGCACCACAGAAGAACTCGAGACCCCACCAGCCTATGCGCGCCGCACTCGTCACCACGCGGATTGGGATGGGGTGACAAGTTTCAGAAAACCGGTCACTGGCTCAGCGCACGCAGGCCGCCTTACTGTTTCGCATTTGCGAAAAGAGAATTCAACTGACTTTTCAGAAACGGAACGGTCTCATTCGCCATCCAGTCGCCGTTAGGAGAAACCCAGCGACGATTGCCAATCCCAGACAAGGACAGATGAGAAACTGAAATTAAATTCTGTCGTGGATCTTTACTCAAGTTGAACGTGAAAGACATTCTTGGAAGCATCGCCGTGTAGAGAGCGGCTTTCCAAGGTTTGGTGCGTGCTAAACTCGAGAATGTATTGCCTGATTTTGACTCCGCACCAGACTCAACCCACAGAATCTGGCAGCGACTTATTTCGCAGTACGTTTCGAGAACTTTTAATCGGCTTTGATAAAAATTCCGATAGCTTTCCTCGAAGACCGACCTTTTAAAAACAAACTGAATATATAGCCTCCAAAGTTTTCCAGCGTACTCAAAAGGATGCTCCTCTGGATTGAACTGTTCCGAAACCTTTAGGTAATCGAAGAAGGAAGTACTTCCCAATCCTTCAAAATAAGCAATCTTATCAATTCGTAAATTTGGGCCATGGTCGGCCAAGAACTTAAGCTGCTCGTCGATTCCTCCAGACTTTGCGCAAGTTTCATTGAAGAGCTCCGTATCATCATTCAGAGCTCTGCCATTCAATTGCCTGGGCAAACAGAGAGTACCTAAGAGAAGAACGCGCTGACGAGACCATCCATCAGCGCAAAAAAGGCTGATACTCAGAATTAAAAATCGAATAACTAGACTATTTTTGTTCCACACAATCATACTTCTTTATCAGGAGTCCTTGAAGGGCTTCTAAACTTGAAAAATAGTCCCGTCGAAGATCTTTATAGTCAAAAACGATATCAAATTGCTCCTCGAGGAGTTGAACGAGTTGCATGACTGCAAAGGAATCAAGAATTCCTGCGTCAAACAAATCAACACTGGGAAGAATCTGATCGCTAGTGATCTCTTTATTAGTTTCCAGAATTAGTTTTTTCAGTAACTCATGATTTATGATTTTTGCCATACGCTCCCCCTGCTTCACGAGCAGTACCTGCATAGCCGCCGATCGTGACGTTTTCGACAGTTCTCTGATAGGCCTGCTGCAGTTGATCTAGACTATTCGCATTCTCGACGATTTCTTTATAACTAAGAAAGAAATCGTTCATTTTTGCTCTCAGAAACTTCCGCTCGACAAGTAGGAGCTTAAGCAATTTCGAAACGTTTTTACGTTGAATGGGATAGGTCAATACGCTGCTTGCCTCAAAATTGACCTTCGCATTGGCCCATACAACATGCAAATTGGCTCGCATAGAGAGCAGATGGTCGATTTTGCGCTGAAGGAGTTGAACCCTCTGCCCTTCCTGGCCGACCGCGGGCAA
>JAMIQD010000026.1:0-13002 GCA_035914755.1 Pseudobdellovibrionaceae bacterium
GATCTGAATATGTTGTCCGAGTTGAACCTGCCTCGGCTTAAATACGAGCCTTGGACTCCGGTTGTTCCCTTGGCGCTTGCAGTGGATGATGCTAATGTTTTTTTTGGCGCAATAAAGACTCAGGATCATTTGCTACACCATCCCTACGAAAGTTTTTCTGCGACCGTCGAAAAGTTTGTTCGGTTGGCTTCGGAGGATCCAAAGGTCTTGGCGATTAAGATGACTCTTTATCGGACGGGCGATAACTCCCCCTTTATTAAGGCTTTGATTCGCGCTGCGGAGGCGGGCAAACAGGTGGTGTGTTTAGTTGAACTCAAAGCTCGTTTTGATGAGGAAAGAAATATTTATTGGGCCCAAGAGCTTGAGAATGCTGGCGTTCATGTTGTGTACGGTGTCGTTGGTTTAAAGACCCACGCAAAGACGAGCTTAATTGTTCGTCAAGAAGCTGAGGGACTAAGATGCTATGCTCATGTGGGTACTGGAAATTACAATGTTGGCACTTCTCGGTTTTATACAGATCTGGGCTTGTTGACGGCTCGCGAAGAGTTGACAAGTGAGATTGTGGAGTTTTTTCACTTTTTAACAGGTCGGTCGTTGAAGAGCACTTACGATAGGCTGTTGGTTGCACCGGTGAATATGTTTCCGCGATTTAAGGCAATGATCGAAAGAGAAGGGGATCATGCAAAGGCAGGAAGACCCTCGCAAATCATAGCGAAATTTAACAATATGGAAGAGAACGATATCGCGGTAGCTCTCTATCAGGCTTCCCAAAAAGGAACTGAGATCGACTTGCTGGTTCGCGGCTTTTGTTGTTTGCGCCCCCGAGTTCCGGGACTGAGTGAAAAAGTGCGAGTGAGTTCAATCATTGGACGTTTTTTAGAGCACTCGCGTGTTTTTTATTTTCGCAATGGCGCGCAGGATCCTTTGGATGGGGAATTCTACCTGGGTTCGGCGGACTGGATGTATCGAAATCTTCACGCTCGAGTTGAGGCGGTCGTGCCGATATTAGATCGAGGTCTTCGCGAGAAGCTTTGGGAGATTCTGCAACTCTATTTAAAAGATCAGCGACAGACCTGGCAAATGATGGCCGACGGTGACTATCAACAAAAGAAATCGAATACGGACCCAGGTATTCATCAAGTGCTGATGCAACTAACAAAACAACGAATCAAAACAATTGAGGAACAGACTCCGCCCTCAGATTCTTAGGCGGCGGGCTAACAAGAGGTAGTGATGGATTTGATTTTGATGAGGCACGGCGTTGCTGAGGAGCGCCAAGAATTTGCAAAAAAAAATCTCGAAGATCATTTGCGCCCCCTCACTTTTAAGGGACGTAAAAAAATTCAGAAAATCTCTATGCAACTCAGGGATTGGCTCGATCAAGCGGACTTGATTGTATCGAGTCCCTTTGTTCGCTCTCGCCAAACAGCAGAGTTGGTATCGCAAATTTTTTTAGACACTAAGGTCGTCGAAGCTGCTGAGCTGGTGCCATCAAGTCCGCCTCAGGCTTTCAAACGGTGGCTTCATGCTCATGCAGATCATCACCAACGTATCATCGTGATCGGGCACGAGCCCCAACTGAGTGTTCTTGCGACTTTTTTGATGACGGGAGATGCGGAGCCGATTTTAGATTTAAAAAAAGGTGGAGTTTTGTGTCTTCAGATTTCAAGTTTTAAGAATGTTGCTCCGGGAACTGCTCGCTTGGCATGGCTCCTTCAGCCTCGGCAGATCTTGGACTAAGGTATTTAAATCAGTCCCGCTGTGGACCAAAGCAATCCATCGCGAAGGCCCACATTAGGAATAAAAATTTTTTCGATCCGTGCTTGTCGCAGAATAGTTTGTACGAGCAGCGTTGCAGGTAGAATAACGTCAGCGCGATCTGTACGCAATCCCAATTTGTCAATTCGCTCCTTAAAGGTCATTGCCTTCAATTTGTCGGCAATCTCTCCAAGTTCTTTGAGGTTTATATAAGTTGTTGGAGTTTTTCTTAGCATCTTTGTTTTGAGCTGGGCCATGCATTCTAAATTGCCACCAGTCCCCACTGCGAAATGCAGGGGGGCCGTGTGGATATGAGAATCCAAGTAGTGGGTCAGGGGTGCGACAAATTCGCCGAGAATGACATTAAGGTGATTTTCAGCGAGTTTTCTTCGAGACATTTGGTCGAGAATACGAACAGTTCCTATTGGAAAGCTTTCGGTGGCGCTCATCATGCCATTTTCAGAGAAGGTTATTTCGACGCTTCCGCCACCGATGTCTATAGAGAGAATACATTTCTTTTCTAGGTCGATTTCTTTGCGGATTGCGTTGTGGACAAGTCGCGCCTCTTCGACTCCGTCGATCACCTCAATAGGGATTTTTGTAGCTGCAAAAACCTCTTTTATAAGGAGATCCCTGTTTTTCGCTTCACGAACCGCACTGGTAGCAACGGCTCTGCAGCGAGCAACTTTGAACTCTTTATTGGTTTTAGCGAACTTTTTAAAGGCCTCAACAGTCTCTTCGAGAGTCTGCTCTGAAATTTGACCATTAAAAAAAACATCCCGACCAAGCCGTATCGGGGCTCGTAATTTTTTTAAGAGCTTTAGGTTCGAATTTTGCGCTTCGCCGACAAGCATGCGGATGGCATTAGAGCCGATATCTATAGAGGAAAATTTTGAGGTCATATGAATATCTTGCGACAGAGATTAAAGGGTGTCAGCATTGGAGTTGTGAAAAATATCAAAATTTATTTCTTTTTTGCGGCTTTGCTCGGGATGCGGACTGTCGCCTATGGGGTGTCCGAGGTTGATATTGGAGGTGAGTTGAATTTGGCCGCGACTCTTTATCAGCTGCCAACCCGAGATCAAGGCACTTTGGCTTTTAGTATCTCATCTCTGGTTTTGGACTTTAAGATGCCTCTTCGTGAAAATAACGAGCTTGTCTTTCAGGTGAAATCGGGCGATAGCCGGGACTCGGTGACCAAGCAATACGATGCGCACTTAAACGAAGCGTATCTCAGTTTGGTTAGTATTTTTTCAACGGACTCAGAGATACGTTACGGATTAGTTCCTAACTACTGGGTAGAGCTGCAAAAGGACCATTGGGGGTATGACTTCTGGGGTCTGCCAAGCTTTTTGCCTCTAATCAAGTATGGTTATATGTCCTGGTCAGATCTTGGTCTTATGTATCGGTCGGGTATTGTCGATGATTTTGGTTCTTGGGGGCTCGTTTTTTCGAACGGTGAAGGTTTGGGAAGTGACGAAATCGGGGCGAGAAAACAAGTTCAGTTGGTGGCAAGTATCAATAACAAGTCTCCTTTATATGTTCTAATCAATCTCACTCAGGGCTACTACGATAACTATGACGAGAAATTCAATGAGAAGAGGCGGCTCGCAACTCAGATTGGTTATCAGGCGGAGTTAGGTCTTTTGGCTCTGGAGTATTTCGCGACACAAGACCCCGCAGAGGCCATCACAGCATTCAAGCTGGGAGGTGGGGTTGACGCCACGGCTCTAAGCGGAACGAATGTTTCAGGGCAAGGAGTCAGCCTCTTTGGAAAGCTGGTGGTCAATGATAAGTGGAACTTGTTTATTCGTGGCGACTGGTTAAACCCAATAAAGACGGATTCTCAAAAGACCTTACAGGATTGGACTGGAGGGGCATCTTATGCTCTAACGGAAGATATTTTGATGGCACTTTCTTATGAGTACACTCACTACAGCGAACAGTTTTCGGCTTCACCCCGAGACGCAGGGCAATTTATCTGCGCAACGCGAGTGATTTTTTAAGAAGAATTGTTAGGATTTTGTCAGGGTCATAATGTAGCATTTGAAGTTTGCTTTTTAAGTTCAATTTCAGTAAAGAAAGGTACAGGAGTCAGAGTGGAAAGAACAATAGATTCCCAGTTAGACGAGCTCAAGAGATTAATTTTGGTTATGGGCGGTCACGTCGAAAAAGCACTGAGCGAAGCGACGGCGGCCTTGATTTCTCGCAATTCAGACAGCTTCAGCTTGGTTCATGAAATTGAAAAGAAAATCAACGAAGGGCATATTGCAGTCGACAATGCTTGTTTAGCTTTACTCGCAAAGCAGGGACCGGTGGCAAAAGATCTTCGCCTGATATTATCTATCGTCAAAATCAATACGGATCTTGAGCGCATGGGTGATCAATGCGTGAACATCGCGCATACAGGAAAAGACTATTTGGCTCGTAAGCCATTAAACACACTTGCTGATATCAATAAGATGTCCGATGTCGTTCGCTCAATGGTCAAAGAGTCTTTGGATTGTTTTGTTCGTGGTGACGTAGAACTTGCGAAGCGTATTTTACTTATGGACGATGAGGTCGATGGTTTAAAAAATAAGGTCTTTAAGGATCAATTGGGTTATATGAAGATATCGTCTCAAGATGTTGAGGCCTGTTTGGATTTAATTTTGGTCGCGCGTAATTTAGAACGTCTTGGAGATCACGCGACGAATATTGCTGAAGATGTTATTTTTGCGTTCACGGGTAAGGATGTCAGACATGGTGGGAAGTTCGCAGGATCCTAAAGCAAATATTTTAGTTGTTGAAGATGAGCAAGAGATTCGTGAGCTGATAGCATTGCATTTGCTGCGGCAGGAATTTAAAGTGACCGAGTGCTCTTCTGCAGAAGAGGCGCTGTGTGAGCTGAATAAAAACAAGTACAGTTTGATTGTTTTGGATTGGATGCTCCCAGGAATGAGTGGGGTTGATTTACTTGCGGCCCTCAAGAAGAGCGTGACGGGTCCAAGTGTTTTGATGGTTACCGCAAAAACAGAGCCTTCAGATATTGTCAGCGGTTTAGAAGGTGGTGCTGATGATTATATCACAAAGCCTTTTGATCCAAATGTCTTTATGGCAAGAGTTCGTGCACTTTTAAGAAGGGGTGGAGGCGCACGCGAGTCTACGCATCCAGATAGAATTTCGGTCGGCAAGCTCATAGTGAACCTTAAGACTTATGAGGTAAGTGTTGGGGATGAAGCTCTGCACTTAACTCCTTCGGAGTTCAAGTTGTTAACGACAATGTTGGAGAGTCAAGGTCGCGTATTAACAAGGGACCAATTGATTGAAAATATCCAGGGTGAGGGTATCAACGTTACGGGTCGTACCATAGACACTCACGTTTTTGGTTTGAGAAAAAAATTAGGAGCTTGGAGTGATAATATTGAAACGATTCGAGGGGTGGGCTACCGAGTAAAAATGGATTCTATATGAAACCGCCTATTCGTTTTCCATGGACCATTTTCTGGCAGTTTTTTATCTATCAGGTGGCCCTGTATAATTTTTTATTTCTAATCACCCTGAGTATCGTGAGTGTACATCGTCCATTTGGCGGTTCTTATTTTTGGTCGATCGTTGTGCAGTATTTTGTCGCCTCGCTCATGGTGTCGGGAGTTGTGGCATGGAAGTTCAGTCGACCTCTACATAAAGTTATACTAAAGGCTTTTCGCATTGCGAGTAAAAAATTCGAAAGTTCAAATGAGGATGAAGAGGATTTGTTGGATGAAGAGCTTGGAGAGTATGCTCAAGTCGAAAACGCCCTCAATCGCATTCATAGAAAAATGAAAAAACGATTGGATCAGCTTCAGAGAGAGAGAGAGGAGACACAAGCCTTTATGAGAGCGGTTCAGGACGGATTAGTTAGTGTTAGTCCTGAAATGAAGATTTTGTACTTTAACTCTCAGTTCGCGACTCATTTTTTGGATTCAAGTCAGATGAATTCTCAATTGTTGCTCGCCGATGTTTTTCGACAACCTGAGATCCATGAGGGGTTTCTGCGGGCGCTTAATGAGGGACGTACCTTCAGAGTTAGCACCAAGTTAGAAACGAAATTGGAAAAGCACGTCCGCTATTTTTCTGTTTCGGTAAATCCCTTGCGAAAAAACAAAAGCGCAGAGGTTTATGGTGCGATGGGAATTTTTCATGATATCACTGAACTTAAGAAGGCGGAACTTGTTCGAATTGAATTTGTCGGAAATGCCTCTCACGAACTAAGAACCCCGCTGACGTCGATCAAGGGATATGTTGACACTCTTAAATCAGATGTGGATAGCGGTCACTTTGATCAAGCGTCAAAATTTGTGGATATTATCTCTAGAAATGTCACGCGACTTACGGATCTTGTGACCGATTTGCTCAGCATTTCAGCTCTTGAGTCTCATGCCGAGCTAAAGATTGAAGCTGTGAATCCTTTGCAAATTTCAGAACAAATTATTGCAGAACTGGCGCCTATTATGCGTGAAAAGAGTCAGGTTATAATGGTCGTTGGTGCACAAGAAATGCCGAACTTTTACGCGGACCTGAGAAAGGTCGAACAGGTTCTGAGAAATCTGGTCTCTAATGCTGTCAAATATATTCCCAGTGGAAAGACTGTGCAAATCCGATGGAATCTCGATGAACAGGGGGCTGTTGTTTTACGCGTGATTGATGATGGACCGGGGATCCCAGAGGAACATCACGACCGACTCTTTGAGCGGTTTTACCGTATTGATAAGGGGCGCTCTCGCGATGTTGGCGGTACGGGGCTTGGTCTTGCGATAGTAAAACATATCATGCAAGGGCATGGCGGCAGTGTCCAAATAAAGAGTCAGGTCGGAAATGGAGCCGAGTTTATTTGCACCTTTCCAGCAATAAGGAACTCCTAGTGGTGCATGAGGGGTTTTATAAATATTTTGAAGCTATTTATGGTTCTCGCTGGGGAGACTTGTTTGCAGCGCTCCAGTGTCCTGAAAAGCAAGTGGCAAGAGAGAATCTCTGGGCGCCATCAAAAGAAGCACTAGGAGAAGAAGCTTCAAAAACTCATCCCGCACTGCGGGCTTGTTATTGGATCGATACGGAGAGTCCTCGCTCACCCGCTCGGACAGAAGAAAATCTTCTCAGCCACTACATTATGGATCCTGCCAGCGTGATTGTCGCTAGGGCCCTTGAGGTTGAAGAGGGTAACCGAGTGTTAGATATGTGTGCGGCTCCCGGAGGCAAAGCTTTGATTTTAATCGAAGCTTTGGCAAAGGGAGGAGAGATTTTCGCAAATGATTTGTCGAGTGAGAGAAGAGAACGCCTTAAGAAAGTCATTCAACAATATGTCCCTCGAGATATTCGTGACCGAGTTTGGGTCACCGGGAGGGATGGTGTGCAATTTGGACTTCGAGAGCCAGAGAGCTTTGATCGAATTTTACTTGATGCGCCTTGCTCTGGAGAACGTCATGTGCTGGAAAATAAAAAAGCTCAAGAGGAGTGGAGCCCTCGACGAGGCGATCATTTGGCGATACGGCAGTATTCATTATTAAGTGCGGCGCTTCTTGCTCTCAAGCCCGGGGGGCGGCTTGTATATTCTACCTGCTCGATTAATCCAGAAGAAAATGACGGCGTTGTTCACAAGCTTTTTAAAAAGAAAAAAGAGTTTGTTCGACTGATTCCTCAAGAAACCCATTCGGTGGGCGAAAAAAACGAATACGGCATTTCATTTTTTCCGGATCGTTGTGGCTTTGGGCCACTCTATTATTGCGTGGTTGAGAAAGTAAAGGGGGCCAGGTGATTAGGCGCTCTTGTTTTTGCGAGAACTCTCGCGATATTCTTTGAGATCGTAATATCCGTAAGTTTTTTTACGGAACATTTCTAGCACCTCGGCCTGAAGATCTTCGATAATTCCTTCAAACTGATTATGCGGAATATTTCCGGAGCGAGTCAGAAAAAATACATATGTTCCGACAACTTTTTGAATAAATTCTTTAGAGCAGTCGATATTGCAATCTGGGTCATTAAGATGCTGCTGAAATATTTGAAAGAGTAGATCTGATGTCATATGATCTTTTATCGGCATGGCCGTGGGAAACTAAATGAAACCAATGAGTATTTTAGAGCTTCAGACTTTGGTCACTGGTATTGAGTCCAAATTGGTTGGAGCGCAATTGCAAGAAATTGTCTCAAACGACCGAGGTCTGTCTCTGGGCTTTCGTGGACAAGGCCAGTACTGGCTCGTTTTAGATATGAATCCAGCAAGCCCATTTTGCCTCTTATTTTCTGGAGAGAGCCCTTTTAAAAAAGGATCTAAACCCAAACCACTCGCTTTGTTCTTAAACTCACACGCAAAAAATCTTTTATTAAGAAAAATCTCAATTGATGAGCAATATGGTCGAGTTCTAAATATTGAATTAGGAAATAGCGAAAAGACCGCACTTCTGCAAATGATTCTGATCCCAAAACAAGCCAACCTCTTGGTCCAGGCTGGAGCAAAGAGTATCGCTTGGGATAAGCCGAAAGAGCTTAAAGTTCAGTCAGAAAAAGTGGAGCTCCCTGCTCCTCGCAAGATCGAAGACATTCAAGAGGAGTGGCGTGTTCAGTTTAACTCCGGAACGCGGCCAGCGATTGATCCTAAAGCCCAGTGGGAAAAAAAGAAAGCCCGAGATCTCGAAAAGAAACGCAAGGCACTTTTAGAAATTGAAGAGGGCATTCAAGAGAACAATGCCAGTAAGCTTTTTGCCCTTGGCGAGAGCCTGAAGGCAATGCTGCCAATAGATTTCTCGCAAAACAACATACAACCTGAGTTTCATGATTATTTGGATTTTACGAAAAGTATTTTTACAAATATTCAAATGGTTTTTGAAAAAGCTAAGAAGGCAGAGGTTAAGACTGCCGGGTCAAGCGAAAGGAAAAAGATTTTATTAGAGCAAATTTCTAAGCTTGAAAATATGTCCTATGACCAAGGAGTAGTGAACGCGGGGCGGCCACAGTTGGATGATCTCATGCAAAAAGCCGTGGCCAAGGGGAGAAAGTTGAACCTCGAGTCTGGCGCTATTGTTTATTGTGGGAGGTCAGCGTCAGATAATTTGACTCTTCTGCGAAAGGCCAAAGCCTGGGATTATTGGCTTCATTTGAAAGATTATCCAGGGGCTCATGCGATTATTCATCGCTCCCGTAACGAAGAGATTTCTTCTGCTGAAATACGAAAAGCGGCGCTTTGGGTTCTAAAAGAGTCTATTTCTTCAAAACAAGTGATTGCCGGGCAGAAATATGCTGTCGTGATGGTGGAGTGTCGATTTGTTCGCCCGATCAAGGGGGATAAATTAGGACGAGTGTCCTATCATTCCGAGACGCAGTTTTTTATATCGGCCTAATGCCGCCTCGCCCCATGAGTGGTCATCTTGACTGTCATTGCAGGGCGAATAGAATTCCTCTCTATAGAGGAGAAGCCTATGATTGAAGTGCATGACCTGACAAAGGATTATGGTCCTCGCCGTGCGATCAATATGATCAACTTTACGGTGAATAAAGGGGAAGTCGTTGGTTTTCTTGGGCCCAATGGAGCTGGAAAATCAACCACGATGAAAATTATCACGGGCTTTATGGCTCCGACCTCTGGGCTTGCAAAAATCGCTGGCTTTGATGTTTTTGAGAGTCCCCTTGAGGTCAAAAAACGCATTGGATATTTGCCAGAAACTCCCCCGGTGTATACCGACATGTATGTACAAGACTATTTGAAATACGTTGCTGAACTGAAAAAAGTACCCAAAGAAAAAATCAAAGCTCAAGTCGACATGGCACTAGAAAAAACCAATCTCGGTTCGGTTCAGAACCGTTTGATTCAGAATCTATCGAAGGGATATCGACAACGAGTAGGTATTGCTCAGGCCTTGGTCTCAGATCCAGAAGTTTTGGTTCTGGACGAGCCGACCGTTGGACTCGATCCAAAGCAAGTTGCCGAGATTCGCGATTTGATCAAGGTCCTTCGCGGACATCATACTATCATTCTTTCGACACATATCTTGAGTGAGGTTCAGGCGATCTGTGAAAGAGTGATTATTATTCATCAAGGACGAATTGTAGCCCAGGACCGCATTGAAAACCTAGCAGTTCAAAACCAAGGCCAGAGCCGTCTGAATATTCGCCTCCGTAAAGATGTTTCGGATTTGAAGACAGTTCTTGGCGGCATAGAGGGGGTTGTTTCTGCAAGCCAAGGAGCAAGCCGCCATGACTGGGAAGTTCATATTCGCGGGACAGATGAAGTCGTAGATGCCATCTCATCACGAGTGGTCCAAGAAGGTTTGGGGCTCTTAGAACTCAGTCCTCACAAGGTCGACCTCGAAGACGTGTTCTTGAAGTTAACTTACGGCCAAGATCAAATGGGAGTTCAGCCATGACTGGAGCAGTAACAATTTTCAAAAAAGAGCTCAAAGGATTTTACTTGAGCCCAAGTTTTTACATCATTGGATTTTTAGTAGCGGTGGTACTGAGTTGGTCTTATCCGATTCAGTTAAATTTATTTTCACAATTATTAGCGAATTATATGTTTCAACAAAACTTGCCACAGCAGCAGTTGAATATTCACTACGCTCTTTTCTTAAGGCATATGTCCTACTTGAACTTGATGCTTATTTTTGTCGTCCCCGCTTTGACGATGAGATTATTTGCTGAGGAGAAAAAGTTGCGAACCTTTGATTTGCTTCTAACCTCGCCGGTCACTTCGAGCGAAATAGTTTTAGGTAAATATTTTGCGGCACTGGCGGCAGTTGGAGGGATGGTCTTCTTAGCCTTACTGTATCCGATTGCGACCCGGACAATGACCCAGTTTAACTGGGCGCCATTGCTCATCGCCTTCTTTGGTATTTTTTTAGTCGGTGCCGCGTACGCAGCGATGGATATGTTCTGCTCGAGTCTCACTGAAAATGCCTTGGTCTCCTACGGGACTTCCGTGGCCTTTAATTTGTCTATTTGGTTTATTGGTGCGGGAGCAGAGCTTACAGATAGTCAGGCGGTGCGGATGGTGTTTGAACACATTTCGATGAATACACACTTGGGAAGCTGGGCCGAAGGAACAATTCGGACGAGCGCCCTGGTGTTTTTATTTAGCGTCATAGCGCTATTTTGTTTTTTGGCCGAAAGAGTCGTGGAATCGTCTCGTTGGAGGTAATTAAGATGGACCGCATGAGTAAAATTTTATTTTCATTAGCCGGGGTCAGTGTCATTAGCTTTGTCCTGACTCGCTTTTTGGTGGGAGTTTGGATTCCATTTTTGTGGGTTCCGGTTGGTTTGTTTTTCGTATTTGCGTTTGGCGCCCTTTATCGAGAGCGAAGAACCTTAGCAGAATTTTTATCAATGAAGACGACCAAGCATGGGATGAATATGGGGGCCTTGATCGGTCTTGTATTCGTCGTCTTGGTCGTGGCTAACTTTCTTTCGATTCGTCATTACAAAGCATGGGATTTTTCAGGAAGTCATGTGAACACCCTTTCTGATCAGTCAGTAAAACTTGTCAAGTCGCTAAAAGGCGATCTGTGGGTGAGATTTTTTTATAAAAAGGGAACAGAAGGTGTTGATGAACAGCGCAAGCAGTTCAGGGATTTATTAAAAAAATATCAAGATCAAAGCTCGAACATCAAATTAGAATTTATAGAAGTCAACGAGAGGCCTGATCTGGCCGAGAAGTTCGGAGTGACAAAAGGGAGTGGCTCCGTATTTTTAGACTATCAGGGACGTAAAAATAGAATCGACAAGATCGATGAGCAAGAGGTAACGAATGCTCTTGTTAAGGTCATCCGTGAAAAGGACAAAGTTGTTTATTTTGTTGGCGGGCACGGTGAGAAAAACCTAGAAGACTCCCAAGAGGGTGATGGGATCAATGCTCTCAAGCTCATGTTAGAAAATAATCGCTATATAGTAAAACCTTTGCCCTTGAATTTAAACGCGAAGATTCCAGATGATGCTGATGTAGTTGTGATGGTGGGTCCTAACCAGAAGTTATTAGATTATGAAATTCAAGGTCTTGAAGATTATTTAAAGCGAGGAGGCTCTTTGCTGGTCGCTCTTAAGTCTAAACAGACTCAAGGCTTCGAGAAGATTTTGGCTGCGGTTGGTATTATTCCGATGAACAATTACGTTTTAAATTTGATAGAAACGCCGGCCGGAGCTGGGATTCAACAGGGGCAAACAGTCGCGACGGTATTTTCAAGTTCAAGCGAAATTACGAAGGTCTTTGATAAGAATGGAGCTGTAATATTTAGAAATCCCATGTCATTTAAAAGGCAAAACACGCCTGAAGGCGTAAGCCTTGATGAGCTAGTCAAGGCGCCAGAAAGCTCTATGTCTTTTGAGTCTCTGGACATTAAAGAAAATGGACCACAAGGAGCTTATACTTTGGCAATGTCTGCGAAAGGGAAGTTCCCAGGGGCTGCATCTGGAAAAGAATTTAACTTAATTGTTGTTGGAGAGACAGAGTTTCTCGGAAATCAATTGCTTGGCCAAACCTTGAATCGAGATCTGGTGCTCAATTCGATGGCACTTCTGTCAAAAGAAGAAAATCTAATCAGTGTGAGTCCTAAAGAGAGCCAGGTGACGAAGCTGATTATGACTGATTCCATGTTTTATTTGTTCGTCTTTTTGTTTGCGATCCCGCTGCCCTTATTTTTACTCGGGACGAGTGTGACTTTGTGGATGAAGCGGAGACATGCATAGTATGAGTAAGACAAAGGTCTTTGCAGGCTTGGTCCTTCTTTTGATTCTCGGCACTTATTACTTTGAATTCTACAGCCCCAAAACAGATGAAGAGAAGAGGGACCAAGAGAGCCGAATCGTACCGGATCTTCCAGAGCAGATTCATCAAATTCAAGTTGAAAATGCTAAGGGGAAAGTGCTCTTGAAGCGAGACTCTGAGGGGTGGACATTGACGGAGCCCCTTCAAGATTGGGCTGACAATCAATTTGTTGAGGATTTTGTATCTGGCCTGACGAGCGAAAAGAGCTTGGGAATTGCGGCCGAAGGTGGCTCAGTCGACTGGGCATTGTACGGGCTAGACAAGGATTTTTCTAAGGTTATTTTTAAGAATCAGCTCGGCAAGGAAATAGAGATTCAAGTTTCGACAAAAAAGAACTTTGAGGGCAATAGCTTTCTTCGTCGGAGCCCAGAAGAGAAGGTGCTATTAGCCTCTTCTCAGTGGGCGATGCGCGCTCAGAACACGGCGATGGGTTTTCGCGACAAGAGACTCTATAGAGGAAAGATCGGATCCGTAGAGGA